>NZ_CAXGPO010000007.1:0-121520 GCF_964011655.1 uncultured Spongiibacter sp.
TGCCGACCCAATCGTTGTACACCCCGATGTTCGCCGCATGCTGCTCACCCAGAAAGCACTGGTTGAAGCGGGTCGCGCATTTGCTGTGTATGTGGGCAAACAGTTGGACGTGTCTAAATTTGGCGACGGCGATGCCAAGGCGCTGGCCTCGGGCATGGTTGAATTGCTGACGCCTGTTGCAAAAGCCTTCCTGACCGATAAGGGCTTCGAGGGTACCGTACTGGGTCAACAGTGTTACGGCGGCCACGGCTACGTGCGTGAGTGGGGCATGGAACAGCTGGTTCGCGACGTGCGCATTGCGCAAATCTACGAAGGCACCAACGGTATCCAGGCGATGGATTTGATGGGGCGTAAGGTTGCCGCCAATGGCGCGAAAAACCTTCAGGCACTGATCGCTGAAATGCGCGCCTTTAGCGCCGACTCTGCATCGGTTGCGGGCATGGATGAATTCCTGAACCCGCTGAACGACGCGGTCGACAACCTCGAGTCGCTGACCAAGTTTGTACTTGAGCAAGCGGGCAGTGATGCCAACGCGATTGGCGCAGCCGCGAACGAATACCTGCACGTAATGGGCTTCACACTGTTCAGCTACATGTGGGCAATGATGTGTCGCACTGTGCTCAGCGGTGAAAGCCAGCAGGGTGAAGAGTTCGACAAAGCCAAGCTGCAAACCGCTCGCTTCTTCGTTCAGCGCCTGTTGCCACAGGCCAGCGCCCTGAGCGCATCAATCCGCAACGGCAGCAGCACGTTGATGGATATTGCGGAAGAAGCGTTCGCGTAAACGCGTATATCCCACAGCCTGCCGTGCCCTGCACGGCGACGGCTGGAGTTGAAGGCGGCATCCTGTGATAATGGGGCCGCCTTTTTTTATGGCGATGTATTATATTGGGGCGGTAATTGATGGAAAACGAACACAATAAGCTGTATCCCGAAGATCAGCTCAAAGTCGATGAATTTCTGAAGAAGGGTTATAACGACGTCGAGCGAAAGCCCTTTAAGCCGTTTAAATTGCTGCTGATTCTGGCTGCCTCGGTCACTTCGATGACCGTGCTGAGCCTTTGGCTGGCAACCTTTGTGGGTATTGGCTAAACGCTGCTCAACAACAAGCCGGAGGCGCGATGCCCCCCGGCTGAATCCTTACTGAGTGTGAATGGGGAGCTGTACCGTGCCATTCACGCTAACCGGCAGAGGCGGTTGCACCAGGCCCGCAGGATACAAGTAGTAGGGATGAATGCCATAGACCATCAGTCCCAGCTCATCGCCCGCCTGTAAGTCCTCGTTCACACCCACCAGCTCCAATTGCTTGGCGCCGATACCGCGCACCGGCCGTACCTGGTCGTTAACCAGCGCCGCGTCGCCGCCCCGGCGTTTACCCAGGCCAACATACAGAAGGTTGCCGTCACCGTTGCCGCCTTCCAATAGCAGGTTGGCGGTTGGAATACCGGCCAGTAAGCCGTCATTATCGACCGTGATCAGCGGAATAAACTGACCCGCCGCGAGGGTTTTATTGATCACTTCAGCGGGAATCAGATTCAGGATGTCATCCAGAGAATCGGCGATGGAGGCCGGGTCCTGTAGGCCGCCTAATACGGCCTGCAATACGCCAGCGGTTTCTCCGGGTAGGCCCGCTAACACCTCTAGCAAGGTGCCCAGTGGCAAGGCCTGTAAGAGGTTGATGACGTAGGCGGCACCGCCGGGAATTACCTGGCTGGCCGGCAGCAGGGTTGTGGTGCCACCGCGAACCACGCTGCTGAAACTGCGACCCTGCTGAGACGCCGCGTGGCTGAAGCACACGTCGGGCAGGTCTTGTTGCGGTTCGCCCATCAATTTATTGGCGAGGAAACCCAGCGCGATGGTGGTGGTGTCGAACTGCTGGTCGTCGCAGTACAGGGTTTCGTCGGTGCCAAACAGGATCATTTCACCGGCATCTTGCAGCAGCGGCAAAATATGTCCCTCGCGCTGCACAAACAAGTGGGTGTCCCGGCCTTGGCCGG
Organism: uncultured Spongiibacter sp.; assembly: GCF_964011655.1. Lineage (NCBI taxonomy): Bacteria > Pseudomonadati > Pseudomonadota > Gammaproteobacteria > Cellvibrionales > Spongiibacteraceae > Spongiibacter > uncultured Spongiibacter sp. The sequence goes on from NZ_CAXGPO010000007.1 coordinate 1,995, forward strand.
TCCAGCATTCGTAATTCTCAACAGCCTCGTTGGCATTGAATAAGATATCGTTAGCGCCCTGAATAAACAGTGCGTCTGCTTTGGATAAGGTGCCGCCGTCGCTGCGCTCACCCAGGCAGTAGGACAGCGGGCCGTGCCCTGCGAGTTTATCGATAACAGATTGGTCGATATTGCCGGTGGAGTTGGCCTGCAGAAACGCCGGCCACAGGTAGTCTTCCAGGTTGCCCATCGAGGCGATGCCCAGCACGTCCAGCCAGCTGGTTTTGGGGCTGCTGTCGGCGTACAGGCTATAGGGCAGGTGGCTCCAGGTGGCCAGCGGTACAATAGCGTCGAAGCGTTTATCGACGCTTGAGCACACAGTCTGGAAGCCGCCGCCGTAAGAGAGGCCCACCGAGCCAATCAGTGGATCGCCATTGTCGCGCTTCAAATTCGGCAGATTGATTTCGGCCCAGTCGATGATGGAGGAAATGCTTTTGCAATCCACATCGGGGTCCATCACACTAATTTTCCCGGTGCTGTCACCGAAACCGCGCTGGTCGAAGCTGATCACATAGTAGCCCTTGTCCAGCCACGCTTGGCGAGCCACATCACCGGAAACATCTTTGGTTGTAAACGCTTCCAGTGGATTGGGGTTTTCCAGATTTTTTGCGCGGGAAAGACCAAAGCCGTGACCGTGCAGAATCAGCGGTACGGCTTTGCCGTTCGGGTTCTCCGGTGTGTAGGCGGTGAAGGCGATGGTTTCGCCGTCATCGGCGGTAATGGCCTGGTCGCTGAAGGTTTTTGCCTCAGCAACGCCGCCGTTACCACTTGGCGAGCCGTTATTGGTCGTTGACGAGGATGAACTGCTACCGCAGCCGCTAAGCAATAGCGCGGCGCTGATGCCGAGTACAGGCAAGAGTTTCTGGGACATAACGGTTCTCTTTATTGGTGTTTATGACACAGAGTATACGTAACGCGCGCGGCCGCTAGAAGTGTGAATATGACGCGCCAGGTAAGTGGTGCGCCGCGGGCCGTAAGCGCGTTTGGCAAGTTGGGAGAAACAAATGAAAGACTGGCAGTGTCGCCTGGCGGACTATGCCTGTGAGAGTGATTGTGAGGCGATCGTGTCGCTGATGGAGTGCTACGCCAAAGACCCAATGGGTGGTGCAGAAGCGCTGGCTCCAGAAGTGGTATCAAGTTTGTGTGATGCGCTGGCCGAGCAGCCGGGGGCGATCAGTGTCATCGCCTGGGACGGCGGGCAAGCCATTGGCCTGATCAACGCCTTTGTGGGATTTTCCACTTTCAAAGCCAAGCCGCTGTTGAATATCCACGACATTATCGTGCACCCCGCCTGGCGCCAACGCGGCGTGTGTTCGGCCATGTTGGAGCATATTCAAACACTGGCGCAGAGGCGCGGTTACTGCAAGCTGACGTTGGAGGTATTAGAGGGCAATACCGCTGCCCGGCAGAGCTATCAACGCTTTGGCTTCGTCGACTACCAACTGCGGCCGGAGTACGGCAGCGCACGCTTTATGGAGAAGCCTTTGGAGGGCGTCGTAGATGAGTAGCCAAACCCTGTCACGCATTGTTGTGTTAACGGGCGCGGGTATTTCCGCCGAGTCGGGCATACAGACCTTTCGCGCGGCCGATGGCCTCTGGGAAGAGCACCGCATTGAAGAGGTGGCGACCCCGGAGGGGTTCGCGCGTAACCCCGAGCGAGTTCATGACTTTTACAACCGTCGCCGTCAGCAATTATTGTCAGCGGATATTGCGCCCAATCCCGCTCATATTGCGCTGGCTGAATTGGAGAAACACTTTGACGGTGACCTGCTGCTGGTTACCCAAAATATCGACAACCTTCACGAGCGGGCCGGTTCGAATAAGCTGCTGCATATGCACGGTGAGCTGCTGAAGATGCGCTGCGCCAATAGCGGCCAGTGTTTTGAGATCCAGCAGGATCTGCTGCCATCACAGCATTGTGAATGCTGTAATTTGCCGCAGACACTGCGTCCCCACGTGGTATGGTTTGGCGAGATGCCGCTGTATATGGACGATATTCAGCAGGCGTTGTCTCAGTGTCAGTTATTTATTGCCATCGGTACCTCCGGGCAGGTGTATCCCGCCGCTGGCTTCGTTCATGAGGCGCGCCGTGCCGGTGCGCACAGTATTGAGGTTAATATCGAGCCGGCGAGCCCCGCCAGCGAATTTGCTGAGCATCGCCAGGGCCTTGCCAGTGTGGTGTTGCCACAACTTTGTGAAGACATACTCAAGGGCGCTTACGGCTAATGCGCTACAAGGAAAACAACACATGAAAAGTTTTATTGTCGATGCCTTCAGTGACCAGCCGTTCTCCGGTAACCCGGCCGCGGTCGTTTTACAAAACCGTCAGCTCGATGACGAAAGTCTGCAAAAGATCGCTGCGGAATTTAACCTCTCTGAAACCGCATTTCTTCAGCCGCTGGACAGCCAAGGGGAATGCTGGAGCCTGCGCTGGTTTACCCCGAAGGCGGAGGTGTCCCTCTGCGGTCATGCAACGCTGGCTTGTGCGCACGCCCTGTGGGAGCAGTGTCAGATCGGCGCCGACACCTTGCGCTTTGACACCCTGAGCGGCGAGTTGCGCGTGCAGCGTCGTGGCGATGGTATGTCGATGGACTTTCCCCTGTGTGTGACGCAAAGCTGTAGCTATGACAGCTGGCCGGCCAGCCTAACCAGTGGCGCCGTAGCGGCGGCAACGGCAGGGGAAGACCTATTGCTAGAGCTGGCGGATCAGCGTGCGGTGGAGAATTTTACGGCTGACAGCGCAGCTATCTCCGCCCTGAATGTAAGGGGCTTAATCGTTACCGCTCGCGGCGAGAAGCATGACTTCGTATCGCGCTTCTTCGCACCGGCTGTCGGTATTGAAGAGGATCCAGTAACGGGTTCGGCGCACTGCGCGTTGGCGCACTACTGGCAGCAAAAGCTCGGTCGCGATAGCTTTAATGCGCGGCAAATTTCCGCGCGCGGTGGCAACGTTGGTATTGCCATACACGGCGAGCGGGTTGTTTTATCGGGCAGTGCCCGAACCGTATTGGCCGGGGAGCTGCTGGTCTAAGGGCGTGGCGGAATAGCGCCTCGATGGCGCCGGTAGTCGCTGGGTGCAATGCCCAGCACTTTTTTAAAAAGCCGGGAAAAATAATACATATCGTCATAACCCAGTGTGGCCGCCACTTCCTTCACCGACATTGCCGTGCTGTCCAGCAGGTAGCAGGCGCGCTGTATTTTCATGTGAATAAAGTACTGAATCGGCGACTGCCCGCTCCAGGCCTTAAACTTTTTAATAAAGTGATACTTCGACATATTGGCGCTGGCTGCGAGTGTCTCTAAGTTCAGCTGGCCGTGAATATGCTCCTGCATTACCGCACGAATATGTTCCCAATCCAGGCGCTTGCCGCCACGTGAGGGTTGCTGGCGAACCAGCAGGGCGATGTAGCTCAACAGGGCCTGCAATTGGTGGCAGCCCTGAATAAACTCGGCGAGTTGATAGGCGCTGCGTCGCAACTCTGACAGGCCATCAAAAATGCGTACCACGCGGGGTTGAACGCCAATATGGATATGCGGGGTGTGTAGCTGACTGTGGCGATAAAAGTCGTCGGCCAATCGGCCGTCAAAGTGTAGCCAGTAAATGGTCCACGGTGTGTCGTCGTCCGCAGCGTACTGATGCGCCATGCCCTTGGGCAACAAAATTAAATCCCCGCTGGCAATGCTGAACTGGCGCTCGCCACTGCGCAGAACACCACTGCCATCAATGCAGTAAATCAGCAGAAAACTGTCGTGCTGATCCCGCTCCATACGGTGGCCGTGGGCATAAGGGTAGTAGCCCATGGCCAGTGGATACAGGGCCTCGCTCAGTGGGTGGGCGGCCAGTTGTTGGGCGACGCGCTGCGGCGTAAGGAAGCGCACACCATCGGGTGGAAGGGGCCAGTCAGAGGTGATGCTCATAATCATTGTCTAGCCGGAGTGGTTCTTTAGTGTAGCAATATAGTCCATCAATAGCCCAATATAGTCAATCCAGAAGCCAGCTTGGCTGTGGTTTTATAGCGACCTGTTAACAATTTCGTCCTATGCACGGTTGCTGGGGCACAGAGATCAGCAGGTAAACACCATGGAAAATACCCAACAGGCAGAGGCCAACGCCGCCGACTATATTGCAGGTTTGATGGCGCGGTCGCGCGCTGCTCAGCAGCAAATTGCGCACTACAGCCAGCAGCAGGTTGATGAATTGATCACCGCCATGGTGTGGGCGGTTGCCAAACCCGGTGTTGCCGAAGACGTGGCGCGCTTTACCGTAGAGGAAACCCAGCTGGGTAACTACGAGGGCAAGTATTTAAAAATCGCCAAGAAAACGCGGGCAACCCTGTTCGATATTTTGCACGACAAATCCGTGGGTGTGATCGAAGAAGATCGCGAGCGCAATATTGTTAAAATCGCCAAGCCTGTCGGCGTGATCGGCGCCTTGGCACCCTGCACTAACCCCGAAGCGACGCCGGTGATTAAGTCTATTTTTGCCGTAAAAGGGCGCAATGCCATCATTATTGCGCCGCACCCGCGCTCCAAGCTCACCAATAAAATGATCTGCGATCGCATGCGTGCCGCCATCGCCGCGCTGGGTGCCCCCGAGGATTTGGTTATCGCGATTGAGCAGCCCTCACTGGAAAGCACTAACGAATTAATGAAGCAGTGCGACCGCATTCTGGCCACCGGTGGCGCGGCCATGGTGAAGTCGGCCTATGCCAGCGGCACGCCTGCACTGGGCGTTGGCGCGGGCAATGCGGTGATTGTGGTTGATGACACCGCCGACCTGGAGATGGCGGCGGAGAAAATTCGTATTTCAAAAACCCTGGATCTGGCAGCGTCGTGTTCCTCCGATAACTCGGTGGTGGCGTTTGAGGCCATTGCCGACAGCCTGCTCGACAAGCTTCAGGCCGAGGGCGGCTATATTTGCAACAGCGAAGAAAAGCAGCGCTTGCAGGCGTTGATCTGGGAAGATGGCCACATCAATAGCAAAATTGTTGCCCAGCCGGCATCGGTATTGGCAGCGATGGCGGGTATCGACCTGCCCGAGGGCAAGCAGTTTTTCATCGTGCCGGAAACCGGCGCGGGGGCGGAGCATCCTTTCTCAGGGGAAAAAATGTCGGTGGTAATGGCCTTCTATCGCGTGGCCGACCTGGACGAGGCCATTGCCACCACCAATGCCATACAGGCGTATCAGGGGCAGGGGCATAGCTGCGGCATTTACTCGCGCAGCGATGACAATATCCAGCGCTATGCCGAGCAAACGTTTACCTCGCGGGTGATGGTAAATCAGCCGCAAGCGCCGTCGAATAGTGGTAATGTTTGGAATGGTATGCGCCAGACTTTTTCGCTCGGTTGTGGCAGTTGGGGCGGCAATGGCACCAACAATAATATTAGCTGGCTAGACCTGGTAAACATTACCTGGGTGTCGCGGCCGTTGGCTCAAACCAAACAGCTTCCCGCCGATGAGCAGCTGTTTGCCTCAGCGATCGCTGCCGAGCATGCCGCGGGTTTGGCGCCTGGCGCATAAGTGAGTTGTGGTTAAGGTAACGCAGTTATGGATTTTGAATTAAACGACGACCAGCAGGCCTATGCCCTGAGCGCGCGCCAGTTTGCCGAGGGCGTATTCATGCCCAACGCCGCAAAGTGGGACGCCGAACACATCTTCCCTAAAGACGCACTGCGTCAAGCCGGAGAGCTGGGGTTCATGGGCATGTATACCCCGGAATCTGCCGGGGGCTTGGGCATGAGCCGTTTGGATACCAGCCTGATTGTTGAAGAGCTGGCCCGCGGCTGCACCTCTACGGCGGCGTTTTTAACCATCCATAATATGGCCACCAGCATGATCGGCCACTACGGCCAGCCTGAGTTGGTTGAAGCGCTGTGCCCGGCTTTGGTGACTGGCGAGGCGCTGGCCTCGTACTGCCTTACCGAGCCCGGTGCCGGCTCCGATGCGGGCAACCTGCGCAGCACTGCTCGCCGCGACGGTGAGCACTACATTGTGAATGGCAGCAAAATGTTTATCTCTGGCGCCGGTGCCACCGACGTGTTGGTTGCCATGCTGCGCACCGGAGAGCCTGGCCCCAAAGGTATTAGCGCCTTTGCCATTCCCGCCGATAGTGAAGGCATCAGCTACGGTAAACCGGAAGAAAAAATGGGCTGGAACAGTCAGCCGACGGCGACAGTTACCTTCGACAATGTGCGGGTGCCCGCTGACAACCGCCTCGGCGACGAGGGGCAGGGCTTTCGCATTGCAATGCAAGGCCTGGACGGCGGCCGCATTAATATCGCCACCTGCTCTATTGGCACCGCGCAAGCCGCACTGGAAACGGCAATCGCTTACGTGAAAGAGCGTGAGCAATTTGGCCAGGCCATAGCCGATTTTCAAAACACCCAATTTACCCTGGCCGATATGGCCACACAGCTTGTTGCCGCGCGACAAATTGTCAGGCTGGCGGCGTTTAAACTCGACACCGGCCACCCGGAGGCCAGCAGCTACTGCGCCATGGCCAAGCGCTTTGCCACCGACGTGGGTTTTGACGTGTGCAATGCCGCGCTGCAGCTGCACGGCGGTTACGGCTACATACGCGAGTACCCCTTGGAGCGGCACCTGCGCGACAGTCGCGTGCATCAAATTCTGGAAGGTACCAACGAAATTATGCGGGTGATTATCGCCCGCCGAATCTTAATGGAAGGCGCACTGGAGGTGATTAAATGAGCATGAGCCCAACCGAAAAATTACAGCTTGACGTGCAGGGCCACACAGCCGTGGTAACCATCAATAACCCCGCCGCCAACACCTGGGATGCTGAATCCCTGAGTGGCCTGAAAACGCTGATTGCCGCGCTCAACGCCGACAAAAATATCTACGCCTTGGTGATCACCGGCAGCGGCGAAAAATTCTTCTCCGCCGGGGCCGACCTGAAAATGTTTGCCAGCGGCGACAAAGCGGTGGCGCAAGATATCGGCCTGAAGTTTGGTCAGGCGTTTGAAGCCTTAGCCGATTTTCGCGGCGTGAGCATTGCCGCCATTAACGGTTTCGCGATGGGCGGTGGTTTGGAATGTGCGCTGGCCTGCGACATTCGTATCGCCGAAGAGCAGGCGCAAATGGCACTGCCCGAGGCCAAGGTTGGCCTGTTGCCCTGCGCGGGTGGCACTCAGCGTCTTACCGCGCTGGTGGGTGCGGGCTGGGCCAAACGCATGATTCTGTGTGGCGAGCGAGTGAATGCCGAAACGGCGCATCGCATCGGCCTGGTTGAAGAGCTAGTGCCCCGTGGCGAGTCCCTGCAGGCGGCGCTGAATATGGCAAGCGCTGTTGCCCAGCAAAGCCCAGTGGCCGTCAGCTTCTGCAAAGCGTTAATCCACGAAGCGCGCGATGCCGTCATGCCAAAAGGGCTGATTCTGGAGCGCGAGCGTTTTGTGCAACTGTTTGATACCGTCGACCAAAAAGAAGGCGTGAATGCCTTCTTGGAAAAACGGCAACCGGAGTGGAAAAACGCCTAATGAGCACAAGCCAGGACGTACTATTTGAAGAGCGCGACACCGCCAGCGGTCAGAAGCTGGGCATTGTCACCCTCAATGTAGAAAAAACGCTGAACTCCCTTAACCTAGGCATGGTCGAGGCCATGCTAAAGCAGCTGGCCGAGTGGCGAGACCGTCGCGATATCGCCTGCCTGTTTATTACCGCTGCCGGTGAAAAAGCCTTCTGTGCAGGTGGCGACGTGCAGGCTCTGTATCGCTCCGCAACCGAAACACCGGGCGGCCCCTGCGAATACGCCGAGCGCTTCTTCGAGCAGGAATATCGCCTCGACTACGCGCTGCACCAGTTCGCCAAACCCGTTGTGGTGTGGGGGCACGGCATTGTTATGGGCGGTGGTTTGGGTATCTTCGCGGCGGGTAGTTACCGCGTTGTCACCGAAAAGTCCCGTCTGGCCATGCCGGAAATTACCATCGGTCTCTACCCCGACGTGGGCGGCAGTTATTTCCTTAATCGCATGCCCGGCCAATGTGGGCGCTTCCTGGCGCTAACCGGCGCGTCCTTCAATGGCCGCGACGCCCTGTACCTCGGCTTGGCCGAGGGCTTTATTGAAAACAGCCGCCGCGACGACGTGTTGGCAGCGATGGCCAACGAGCTGTGGTCGGACGATGTCAGCGACAATCACGAGCGCCTGTACAGCCTGATGGCCAGCCATATAGAAGCCTCGCAAGCGGCGCTTCCCGAGGCCAATGTCGAGCCTGCGGCGCCAGTAATTAATCAGCTCTGCGAGGGCGATGATATTGCCGCCATCAAGGCCATCACCGAGCTATCCAGCGAAAACCCCTGGCTGCAAAAAGCGGCGGCAACTTTGTCTGCGGGTTCGCCGTTGAGTGCACGCCTAATCCTGGAGCAATTGCGCCGCGCCGACGGCCTGAGCCTGCGCGAGGTATTTCGCGCTGAGCTAGTGCTGTCCACCAATGTGGTGCGTGACAGCGACTTCGCCGAGGGTGTGCGCGCCCTGTTAATCGACAAAGATAAAAACCCCCAGTGGCGCCATAGCAGCTACGAAGCGATAGACAGCGCCGAAGTAGGTGCTTACTTCGAAGCCCCTTGGTCAGAACATCCACTGCACGATTTATAACCATACCGCCGCGCCTTCCTGGGGCCGCAATAAGGAGAACACCATGAGCAGCATTGCATTTATCGGCTTGGGAAATATGGGTGGCCCAATGGCGGCCAATCTACTCAAGGCAGGCCACAGCCTGACCGTTTTTGATCTGTCTCAGTCCGCTATGCAAGCGCTAGCCGAGCAGGGCGCACAGTGTGCCAGCACCGCTGAAGCGGCCATCGACGGCGCCGAGGTGATTCTTAGTATGCTGCCCGCCGGTAAGCACGTGGCCGGTTTATACCTTGGCGAGGCCGGCCTGATTGCCAAGGCGCAAAAAGGCACGCTTATCCTCGACTGCAGCACCATTGATGCCGAAACCGCCCGCGAAGTTGGCGCGGCGGCCGAGGCCGCAGGGCTGGATATGTTAGACGCGCCGGTATCCGGTGGCGTAAAAGCCGCGCAGGCGGGCACACTTGCCTTTATGTGCGGCGGCAGCGAAGCGGGCTTTGCCCGCGCAGAAAAAATCCTGGCGGGGATGGGTAAAAAAATCTTCCACGCGGGCGACCACGGCGCTGGCCAAATCGCCAAAATGTGCAACAACATGCTGCTGGCTGTGCATATGGTCGGCACCGCCGAAGCACTGCAGCTGGGCTTAAATAACGGCCTGGATGCCAGCATATTGTCAGAGATTATGAAGAACAGCTCTGGCGATAACTGGTCACTGCAAAACTACAACCCGGTACCCGGCGTTATGCCGGCCACCCCAGCCAGCAACGACTACCAGCCCGGCTTTATGGCCCAGCTGATGCTCAAAGACCTTGGGCTGGCGATGGAAAACAGCCTGAAAACCCAAAGCGCCGTGCCCATGGGCGCATTGGCGCGCAGCCTCTACGCCAGCTTCGCCGGCAAAGACGGCAATGCCCAGCGAGACTTCTCCGCCATTATTGAAATGATGCAGGGCTAGCACACGCGCTTACCCGCTTGGCGCTGTTTCGCGCCAAGCATCCTCCCCGCCTTAAAGCCCAGGCGCCGCTATTTTCCCTTCGATATCTTATATAGACCCGCGAATACAGCCTTCTGCAAGCGCCGCATATAATAATTGATGTGCTGCCTTGGCTAGTGTTTTGGGTGTTCAGGTTATATGCTAAGTATCCCTGCAAGGAATGTGCGTAGTCATAAACATTAGCTACGGTCGAAGCAAAACAGCCACATAAGGAAATATGGGCAATCTATGAGCCCCATCTACAAGATTTAAGCGCATGCGCGTATAGCCCGCTAAGCGATTCCGGCGTTAACGACTATTTAAAATCAGAGCGTTACAAGATTTTTGCACTAGCTAACGCTGGGGTAAGTCGAACTTGCGCGATATCCAAATGTTAACAGTCTAAAGGAGTTTGAATGAGCGTTGATTATTTTGGAAAGTATTTTAATGATGGCGGTTTCGATTTTAGCGCACTTATTAATGACGATTTCTTTCAGCCAGTCCGAATTCTTTACAATGCAAAGCATTATGTGTCTGCTACAAAACTCTTGGTTGTAGCAATAGATTCTATGAGTTTTATCGAGTATGGGAATATACCGGAAAATATTTTTATTAAATGGCTTAACGAATATTCAGATATTGGAATTCTAGATATAACACCAGAAGAGCTTTGGGAGCAGAGAAACTCACTTTTACATATGAGTAATTTGAGCTCAAGAAAAGTTCAGCAAGGGAAAGTTCGCTCCTTAGTGGCTCATGTCGGTAAAATGCCGCCTAATATAAATTTGAATGAAAAAAATACTGGTTATTACGAACTATATGAATTAATCAAAGTAGTAGGGCAAGCTGTTGGTAATTGGCTTAATACATATGGCGACCACAGGGAGAAAATTCATAATTTCGTTGAACGTTACGATTTGATAGCTTCGGATGCAAGAATGCAGTACATACACTACGAAACATCGCATGAAAGCTAACGAGAAGCTGCAGTCGTTCGTGTAGTTCCCCCGGTTTTATGCGCGCTTTCTGGCAACTAATGCAGAATGTTCAAGCTGGGTCTGACTCGACACTGTGTGAGAGTAGCTGGAATGCGTTACATGTTTGATACAGTCGTTTGCACTGAGAGCAACTAGATTGATGAGACTTGCATTATTCAATGAATCCGATATAGGGCCCGTTGTCGGGCTGTTTCAGCGGGTTTTCTCAGATGCTGAAGGAGAGACAGAAGGGCAGGTGATTGCGGATTTCGTTAAGGACCTGATTTCAACTACACCCCCGTCTGCGGTTATTGGCTTTACTGCATGGGAAGGCGATGCTGTTGTTGGCGGTATTTTCTTTAGTCAGCTTATTGTGCCGAGCGGGCAGCTTGCCTTTATTTTGTCACCGGTTGCGGTGTCAACGGATATGCAGGGCAAAGGGGTGGGCCAGGCGCTTATTCGATACGGTTTAGATCATCTGAAATCGCTTGGAGTTGAGTTGGTGTTTACCTATGGCGACCCTGGCTATTATTCCAAAGTGGGCTTTGAGCAGATTACCGAAGCGATAGTAAAAGCCCCATGTCCCTTGAGTCAGCCGATTGGCTGGTTGGCGCAATCACTCGATGGCGGCGCGTTACAGGCGATGAGTGGCCCCACACAGTGTGTTGAGGCGCTCAATGACCCTGGGCTTTGGTAACGTTTCAGTCGCTATAACTTTCGGTTTTATTTAGCCGTTTCTCCTCCCCCCTTGGTGCTGTTGGTTTAATTACTGTTACGTAATTGCTGTTTTGCCACCTGAAATGGCAGCAGTTTCCTGTCGTTCTCTAGCATCACCACGTTAAGCGCATTCAGTAGGCTGGTGTTTATGTGTCTGTAGGTCCATCGGTAGTCGAAGCCGTGGTCGGCGGCATCATGGCGGCTCGAAAGGCAGATCACGTTTTTGATATCGGCCATATGGATGGCCATATAACAGAGCGCGCAGGGCTCGCCGGAGGCAATAAGTGTCGCGCCGTGTAACGCAACGCGGCGCGTTTTGCGTGAGGCGTTTCGTATTGCCTGAACTTCGGCGTGGGCGGTGCAGTCGAGCTGTTGGCCGACCTGATTGACGCCTTCGCCGATGACTTCCCCTTGTGCATTGATAATCAGTGCGGCGAAGGGCAAGCCACCGGCATTGGCGTGCTGAATCGCCAGCTCGATGGTGCTTTCTGCGTGCTCTGGCAGGCGGCTTTCGAGAGCGTTATGCACTTTCTGCCTCCGTTGTGGGCGATTGCGTCGGCATCGCGCCGCATAGTTCGGTTGCAAGGTGCTCGGCACGGGCCTTTGCCTGGTCGAGTGAGTGGCGGTGCCGGTCGTCGCCAAATTCCTGGTATTCCGAGGCGATTTCATAGCTGGTTTCCACGCCCAAATATTTGCTGAGCGTTTTCAGGTGAGGAACCAGATGGGCGGAGTGCTCGCGGATACCGCCCTTTTCAAAGCCGAATTCCCCCGTGGATGTCACGATGACTAGCGTTTTTCCAGATAGCAGTGGCTGTAAGGGGTAGTCGCCGCGCGACAGGTCAAAGTCGAAGGTTTTATTGATCCGCACAATTTGGTCGAACCAGGCTTTAAGTTGGGCGGGCATACCGTAGTTGTACATTGGTGAGGAAATGACGATGATGTCGGCCGCTGCGACCTCTGCGATCAGTTCGTCGGAGAGGGCCAGTGTTTGCTGTTGTGCCGGGCTGCGGTAGTGCTCGGGAGTAAATACCGCGCCAATCCAGTCTTGGTTGATAAATGCCGGTGGGTTTATGCCAACATCTCTGTAGATATATTCATCTAGAGGTCGGTGCTTTTTCCATGTCTCGATAAATCGCCGCGCGATATTTTTCGACAGGGAGTCATGCTCGGGGTTCGGGTTGCTTGCTGCTCTTACACTAGAATCGATATGGAGTAATGCTGTCATGGCCGTTCTCTCGCTCAGTTAGTGACAGGGATATTTTGTGTCGCTGTGGGTGGGCGAACAAACGATAAAAACACACTTGCAGATGAGCTAAACTCATCTAAAGTCTCGATGCTTATAGTTGGGGAGGTGGACGTTGCAAGTATCGTTGCAGGCACTTAAAGCGTTTGAATCTGCTGCCCGTTTGGGCAGTTTTAAGTTGGCCGCTGAGGAGCTGTCGCTAACGCCAACGGCGATCTCCCACCACATCAGTAATTTGGAGGGACGCTTGTCGGTCAGTTTATTTCATCGCCAAGGCAGGCGGATTGCGTTAACCGCAACAGGGGCGCGCCTGGCAAAGGCAACCTCGGAGGGGTTTCGTAAAATTGATAATGCCCTGGATGAGGTGATGAGGGCGGGCACAGCGGTAAGGGTGACAACGACCTCGTCGTTGGCGGCGATGGCGCTGATTCCCGCTCAGCACGAATTTGAACAGGCGAACCCGGGTATCTCTCTGGAAATATCGACAGGCGAGTCAGTGGATAGCCAGTCTTACATTTTGCCTGTTCGCTATGGCGATGCGGCGAGAGTTGAGCCCTCGGATATCATTCGACACGAGTCATTTAATGTCTTTGGCGCTCCCGGAATGGCGGCTCCTGGCAGCTGGAACGAGGGAGTTACCCTGTTTACCACGCATTGGAAAAATACTGCCTTGCCGGAGCCGCCGCTCACTGCTTGGCTTGAAGAGAATGGGCTGCAGGGTGCAAAACTTAACTGCGTTCCCTTTGACCAGGAGTTATTCGGGATTCAGCAGGCAATGGCCGGGCGCGGGCTGGTGTTTTGTTCAACAACGCTCGCTAAGCGCTTGGTGGATACCAAACTGCTGCAAAGCGTTGACACGCGAGAGGTGACTTCCAGCCTGTGTTATTACGTGCCGAATAAAAACAGCTTTGAAACGCGTGGCGCCGTGCGCTTTTTGGAGTGGGTGGAAGCGCTGTTGAATGGGTAGGCCGTGCGCGCCATCCTTGGTTTTCTGCTCGAATAAGCCATAAAGCCTCAAGGCTGGATTCTGCCCTCCATCATCAGGTTTAGCGTGTGCGCTGGCGGCATGCCCAAGTGCCTATGTAGCCGACCCTTGGCATCTTTGTAGTAGATGCCTGGTGTGGCTGGCACGCCAAGTTTTTGCATTAGTTGGTTGTTGGCCCGCACCTGTGGTTCGCCGCGTATGCGAGCGCTTTCCTGCACGACAATGCCGCCGCGTTTATGTTGCGTCACGTTTTGCATATAGGCCGCGTGCGGATTGGCAGCGCCCAGAATGGTCGCGGCTTTGGGCAGGCTGCTGGGCGTGAGCACGCCAACCAGAATGTGCCTGAGTTGAACCTGTCCCGACTGAATCCAGGGGCTAGCGGCTTCGCGGAAAGCTTGGCAGTAGGGGCAGTTGGGGTCGTAAAAGGCGTAGATAATCGTCGCTGCGCTGTTATCGCTGTCGGCGACCCAGTGGCTTGATGCAAGCTCGGCCCAGGTTTGACTAGCTTTGGCGGGGTAGTACAAGGCATCGATTGTCTCAGCGGAGAGATTGTTGCCGTCTTGGTCGATATGGGTGCCGACAAAGGCGTGCTGCTTATCTTTGCTCACATAGACGGTGATCGGCTTGCCTTGCGATTCCAGAATGTAGCCGCGCACGTCGGGCGTGGCGTCGAAGTCGGCGACCATGCTCAGGCCGCGATCCAGTATGTGCTGAATGATTTGCGGGTACTCTCCAGCAAGGGTGATGTTTGATGAGAGCAATAGCGCGCTGCCAAGGGTAATGGGTAGGCGCTTGAGCAAGTGTTTCATAGCGTTATGAACCAGAGGGTAGTGGAAGTTGGGTTGCTGGATTTGTGCGGCTTGGTGATGAGCGCGTCGCTAGCGGCAGGGCGAGAGTTGGTTTCGCGCTCGGTGAAGCATCACGCGCATATTGGCGTGAGAAAGTGCCAGGCTCTCTGAGATTTGTCTGCCACCCGTCTCGATTTTCAGGCAGGGAACCTGCGTTTTGCCGCCGCCCTGACGAAGCTCTCGGCGATAACCTGGGTTAACGGCAATGTCCCGTTGCGCCACGTCCAGCTTCAAGCTTTTGATCGCTGCGCGGGTATAGGCACAAAATGGGCATGCCGGGTAGTGATAGAGCGAAAGTCTGGTTTGAGTGCTGTCGGTATTCATCGGCGGTGCCTCCCTGAAACATGGCCTTATCTTGGCGCAGGGAGCGGCAGTGAACTTGGCCTAACATCCGGAATTTTGGTCATATTGTGTAGTGTTGGGTAATGAGGCTGCTGGGGGGCATGGCGGCAAATGGCATAGACTGTCGCTTGAGCCCGCGAAGGCGAGCGCGTGGAAAATGAGTGAACGAGGCCTGCATCAGTGAGTGCAAAGCAAGTAAAAGCCGCTGCTATTCAGCTTGAAGCGAAAGCGGGTGATGTCGCCGCCAATCTTGAGTTGGTTGAGGCGTGGTGTCGGAGTGCGATCAGCCAAGGGGCGACATTGATTGCGCTTCCGGAGTTTTTTACCAGCCGCATCGTTTTTGACGAGTCGGTATTTGAGTCTGTTTTACCAGTAGATAATGAGGCAGTGGATCTACTGCGTGCCCTTGCGCAGCAATATGCGTGTTCGATTGGCGGCTCAATGCTAATTGCCGATGGCGATGATATCTACAACCGCTATCACCTCTTTGAGCCCAGTGGTGATGTTCATACCCACGATAAAGACTTGCCCACCATGTGGGAAAACGCATTTTATGCCCCGGGTAATGACGACGGTTGTCTCCATACCGAGCTGGGGAAGGTTGGCGCGGCTGTGTGCTGGGAGTTGATTCGCACACAGACCGTTAAGCGCCTTTCTGACAAGGTGGACGTCATGATGACCGGGTCGCATTGGTGGACGTTGCCAGATAACTGGGGGGCATTGTTTACAAAATTGACTGCGGCGACACGGCAGTACAATCGCTACCTGTGCGAGAACGCGCCGGTGGAGTTGTCACGTTTGCTCCGGGTGCCGGTGGTGCATGCTAACCACTGTGGCCACTTCGAAACGGTGAGTACCTGCCTTCCGGGTACAATACGCGGCCTGAGGTTTCGATCTGAGTTTGTGGGTTGCGCGCAGATCGTTGATGGCGATGGCAAGGTGCTTGCCAGCCGCGCCGCTGCTGAAGGCGAAGGACTTGTGCTGGCGAATATCGAGCTGGGCAAACGCGGCGCGCCGCAGCCTCTAGGCGACTGTTTTTGGATTCCCAGTTTGCCTTGGCTGTTGAAACTCAGCTGGGTACAAGACCGTGCGTGGTCCAGGTCGTATTATCGCCGCGAAGGCCGGCAACTGGGGCTGGCTTCTGCTGCGCAGCGGTTGAATCGATAAACATGCGAAGGCTGCGCGTGTTGCCGCCAGAGTTTGCGTTTTGACAAATTCGCCGCTGTTCACCCGCCGCTGTGTTGGGCGTCTTTGAGCTGCTGCATCTCAGCGGCTATCTGCTCGGCTTCGGCAGTTATCATCGAATACGCTTTAATATCGCCATTGCGCTGCGCCTGCATCGCTTTTTCCAGTTTGGCCAGATACGCCTTGTTGAGCTTGGCGACGGGGTCTTTCTTGAAGAGCGAAAACATGGTGTGGTCCTTGTAAACGTGTCTTCCTTCTACGATGGCCGGTCGGTTCTGGTTGTGATGTGTTGAGCAGGGAGCGCCCGCTCACTTACCCGATGTCATTGGTGGCCTAATGAGCAGGCGGCCAGCCGCGCTCGCTTACGGCCTGTTGCGTAAAGCGATCACTTCCCGCCGTAGGCGTTTATCAGCGTGTTGATCGTCGCTTTGATCTGGTGGCGGTCGTAGCCCAGTTCGTCAACGGCTTCCGGGTCATAGCTAACCGTCGCACCGGCGCCGGCAAACATAATCACATTTGGCAGAAGCGGGTGGTCGTCCTCCCGGACCTCGAGCGTTTGCGGGTTGCCTGCTGCGTCGAACCAGAGTTCGAGGTATTCCTTCCAGCTGTAATTCTCATCGCCCAGCAAATAGGCCCGGCCTGATTCGCCGTGATCCAATGCTGCCAACGTCGCCTGGGCCACCGAGTGAGAGCTAATGTGGTTTGTGCCGCCCTTGGGGGCAAACACCGGCAGCTCTAAGGCGCCGCTTGCGTAGGCCACCAGCGCGCCAATATGGGGGATATCCAGTCCCGGTATGTGCCCCATAACAAAGGGTAAATTCAGACTGCATACGGTGAAGTTGTCGCTGCTCATTGCGCGCACCGCCTCATCGGTATTGCTGCGCGACGTCACATAGGGGCACTCGCCAATACGATGCGCCGCCACCTGCGGGTAGAAGGTGCCAATGTATACGGCGCGGCGCACACCGGCCTCGCGAGCAGCGGCAAAAAAACGCGGTACCGCGTTGTCGTTCACTTCCCGGTAGAAGTCGTCCGGCGTGACGCTGCCATCCACCGGCAGCTGACGAATATCGGCTGCGGCCGCGAAAACCAACGCATCAAAGCCGTTTAAGCGGCCGTCGTTCATATCGTCGTTGACGTAGTCTCCCTGCAAAAAAGGCAGGGCCGCCAGGGGCGGTGCTGTTGGTTTGTTGCGCGCCATAATAGTCACGTTGTGACAGTGCGACTTCAGATAGAGGGCCGCGTCGCCGCCAATCAAGCCGGAGCCACCGACAACAAGTACGTTCATAGTTATGCTCTCGTTATTGTGCGTGTAAATGGAATTTAGCTATTGAGCGGGTGATCGCTGGTCCACACCACGGTCACGTCCCGGCGGGCGTATCGGTAAGCCCCTTCGGCGTAGACCACCTGTTCCTGGTAGCGAATCCCCATGTCCAGTTTTCGTCCCTGACCGGCCTTTTCGTAGATATGGGAGGCAATGCAGTAGGTTTCGCCTTCGTAGCAGTCGCCTTGCCACTCGCCCAGCTGATTGCCAACCAAATGAAAGGTCGCACTATAGTTATCGGCGAGTAGATTCAACATGCCGACAAAGGCATCGGCACTCTCACAAAGCCACTCTGGGCCGCGCTGGGTAAAGTCGTCGACGAGTAGCTCGCGCATGGCGTCGAACGTTCGGTTGTCGACAATCTGCGCATAGCGAAGCGCCAGGGCCTGGGCATCTTGCACGCTGTGCATACATCAACCTCCAGAATTGATGGAATCGCTACAGTCTACGAAAGACTGCACTGTTATAGTTAGTTCAATGAAATAACAATTATTGTGAGAAAATGTACAAATGGACTGGGATGATATTCGCTACTTCACCGTGCTCGCGCGCAGCGGCTCGCTCAGCAGTGCGGCGCGCAAACTGGGTGTGACCCATGTTACCGTGGCTCGCCGCATCGACCGCTTGGAAACGCGGCGCAAGGTAAAGCTCTTTGACCGCCGCCAGAGTGGCTACCGCCTGACTATTGCCGGCGAACGCCTGATGAGCGACGCCGAAGCGGTGGAAGAGCGCTGTATTAATTTCGAGCGGAAAATGCGCGGCCAGTCCGATGTGCTGGCCGGTCCCTTAACGCTGTCGATTCCCGAGACCACATTGATCGACCTGTCGGCGCCGTTAGCTGATTTTATGCGGCGATACCCGGATATCGAGCTCACCGTGTTTGCCACCTCGGCGCAACATAACCTGAACCAGTCTCAGGCAGATATTCTTATCCGCATCACCGACCACCCGCCGGAGTTGTTGGTAGGGCGAAAACTGACGGATATTTCCCTGTTTGCCTATGGCACAAGGGAGTATCTGGAGAGCATCGACGGTGAGTTGAATAAGGCCTCTTGGGGTATTTGGCAGGCGGCCTTTGACAGCAATCACGGCGATCGCTACTTCCGCAATATGGTCGACGACCCGCAAATCACCTTGCGTACTAATAGCAACAGCCAGTTGGTGGCGATGGTTCGGCAGGGTGTTGTGCTCGGCTTAATGGCGGCGCCCATCGCCGCGCGCTACCCTGAGCTTCTGCCCGCCTGCGATGAGCCATTGGTGACCACCGAGCTGTGGTTGCTAACTCATACTGACCTGCGCGACTCACGCCGGGTACGCTGTTTTATGGACTTTATGTCGGAAACTGCCCTGCGCCCCTGGATACGATGAATGCCTTTTCCCCGCCCTGACGCTAAATGCGCAAACGGCCGGCGACGCTATCACGCCATTGATAAATCGGTTAGTGTGCGTTGCTTGGTACGCGGCTGGCGGGTAATACACGCCTCTGCCGTTTTTTACAGACAGTAAGGTAGACGATATGAAGTTGTCCCCGCGGCTATTTAAATTGATGCTTAATTGTTATCCGCCCTACATCGGCGCGGGTGTAAAGGTGGACCACGTCAGTCAGGATTGGCAGCAGTTGCAGGTCTCTATGCCTTTGCGCTGGTATAACCGCAACGCGGTGGGTACGCATTTTGGCGGCAGCCTGTATTCGATGGTTGACCCCCACATTATGCTGCTGCTCATGCAGATTTTCGGCAAAGACTATTTGATATGGGATAAATCTGCAGATATCGAATTTATCAAACCGGGGCAGTCCAAAGTCACGGCGGTGATGACCATTTCAGATGAAGATATCCAGAATATTCGCGATAACACGGCAAACGGCGACAAGTACTTTGCCCATTTCACCGTCGACATTGTTGATGCCTCCGAGCAACTTGTGTCGCGGGTGCGCAAGGTGATTTACATCAGAAAAAAGCCGCAGGCTCGCGCTAAGTAAAGCCTGAATAGGGCCGCAGCCCTGTTTTAGGGGCTTTCCGTATCCAACGCTAACTCCACCCAGCCCTTGATGGCCTCGATGTACACAAAACTCGCATTCAATGCGCTGACCTCGCGCACATCGCCGTGGCGGGGTGGGTCGTAGCTTTCCAGGCCTTCCAGGGCGAGGCTGCTGGCCATGCTGGGTTTGCTGGTGAGGGCAGCGGGGGTGGTGTCGAGGTGAAGTTCCTGCGCGCTCCATATTTCGCCCTGCCGCTCAACGGGCTTGTTGGCATGTTGGTCGGCGAGAACGAATACGGCGGCCGTGCCAGCCATTTTTTTGTAGTGCATGGTGCTACCCATTGGAGTCAATCAAAAACTAACACTACGGGGCCGCAGCCGAGGCTGCGCTGACCTGGATCAAGCGCTTTTCACAAACTGGCTCTGATCAGTTGGTGAGGTGGACGGCTTTGCAGAGGGGAGGGGAGCAGGGCACTGGCAGCGCTGCCAGTGCCAACGGCCTTACTTGCTTGCGGTGGTGTTTCGCGCCTCCAGCTCAATGATTGCGAGGTTATCCTTCAGCACTTTTTTGCCAACACCGGGCACGTCCAGCAGGGCTTCGCGGTCTTGGAATGGGCCGTGTTTTTCCCGGTAACGCACAATGGCTTGCGCGCGTTTTGGGCCCACGCCCTTTAGCTCCGTGAGTTCGGCAGCGGTGGCTGTGTTGATATTCAGTGCGCTGGCTGGGGCCGAGAAAGTCAGCGCCAGTACAAAGAACATACTGATAAGTGTAGCGAGTTGCGGCAGTGAATAGCTCATCATCCAAATCCTTTTTGTTGATGAAATAGAAGTGTGCGGTCCATGCACAATTTGAGTGTAGCACAGCATCTTAGGCGCGCTTGCCCGGTGCTAACATGCTGTGCCAGAGGGGCTTAATGCGCTCGGCGACGCAGCAGCCGGCCAAACTTTTGCTTGCCCAGCTGCGGCGAAAACTGCTGGTCGCGCCATGCACTTTGGCCGCCAATAAACACCTGTGTTACCACGCCGTCGGAGCGATTGACCAATTGCTCGTGCCGGAATTCCTCGCGGTAGCGCCGCTCTACATTGGCTTGGCCCTCGTAATTGGCAAGTTGCTTTGGGTCAACCAAAATCAGGTCGGCGGTATCGCCAACATCAATGCTGCCACCGTCGACGCCGAATACGTCGGCGGCGTCGCAGGTCAGGCGTTTCACCATGTAGCTCACGTCCTTGTCGCCGCCTTCGGCCGCCAGCTTTAAACAGCGCAGGTTTACATCGTAAAAGGCCATGTTGGTGAGGTGGGCGCCGCTGTCGTTAAAGCCGGGCAACAAAAGCGGGTTCATAATCAGCTCGCGGACCTTTTGCGGGTTCCTATTTGCGGTGATCGTGCTCCACGATAGCGCGGTGTCAAAGCTGCGCAGCAATTGCAGCATAAAGTCGGCTTCGTCGTTGATTGCGGTGAAGTCGCGTTCGACGAGCTGCCGCTCTTCTTCGCCGAGGTCTTGCGGTGGCCGCTGCTGCAATATTGCCAGTACGCGCTCATACACGGTTTGCAGGTCTTTGCCCTGCCAGTTTTCGATGGGGCAGCGCTCGACGGTCATATCGGCAAGGGTGCGATTGAAGGCGTAGTCTTCGAGCTTGAGTTTGCGCTTCAGGCGCGCCAGCCCCCAGCCCTGTTTACCGCTCATCCACATGCGCTTAAAGGCGCGAATATAGTCCGAGTCATTGAGGATGGCGAGGCGCGCAGCGCGGTCTTCTAAGTCGGTTTCATTGAGCGCACGCAGTTCGGGGATTTCCTCTGATAGTGGCGTAATGACGCCGTCGGCCCAGGTTTTGAACGCGGCGCCAAGGGCCTGCATATGGAAGTTGCCTTTCAGCCAGCGGCTGTTGAGCATTCGAGCCAAAAACAGGGCCAGGCGAACGATCTTCTTGTTGTTGGCGATATCCAGTGCGGCGACCACGGTGGTGGTGAGAGGGCGGCCGTGTAAGCGGCCGCTGGTGAGCAGAAACGTTTTCAGTGTGCCTAGAGCACTGTCTTTAGGCGGTGTTGCCTGCCAGATACCGCCGGCGTCACGCACCACTTGGGTGAGCGCTTTTAGCTCGCCATATTTGGCAAATTGTGTGGGGATGGTTTTGTGGCAGTTGGGTTGGTTCGCCAGATAGTGAAAGGGCAGGGCGTCGGTGGAAAGGCCGACGTAGCCGTCGGCGAGCGCGCCTTTCAGTGTACGTTGCATGGCACTGAGCTCGGCCTGGCTGGGGTCGCGACTAATGCTGTCATTAAAGCCCATCGCATCAATGCGCAGCATGGAGTGGGGCAGCAGGGTGACCACATTCGGGCCGAGTGCGAGGCCATCGAGATGGTTCAGGTATTCGGCCGGTGTCTGCCAGGAGACTTTCTCGGCGCAGTCTCGCAGTACGCCCTTGGGAATATTCTCGACGCGGGCATAGCAGTCAACGATGGGGTCGGCGCCGTTTTCGCGTTGCGCGCCGAAAGCCAGCCCCAGGCTGCAGTTGGCGATCACCACTGTGGTAGTGCCGTGGCGGGTGGACTCGGGCAGTCCCGGGGCGACCTCCAGTTCCAGGTCATAGTGGGTGTGAATATCAAAGAGTCCGGGCATGGCCCACAGGCCCTTAGCGTCGATGACTTTGGTGTTTGGTCCGGGTTCAAGCGCGGGGCCGCGGGCGAGAATGCGGCCGTTGCCGATGGCAATGTCTTCGATAACCGGGTCATGGCCACGGTTAAACACCTTGGCCTGTTTAATCAGGGTATCTATGTCGGTTGGGGCGATGCTGCTGTGTTGGTTTGTCATTATTGTTATTCCCGTTTTGGTTTAGCTTGGGTGGTGTAAATAGCTGGCGAGCATTCGGGCTGCCTGCTGAATAACCGCGTCTTTGTCCCGTTTTGTTTCGCTATGAAATACATGGCGATGAACCACGCCTTCGGCCATCGCAAAGAGGTTGTAGGCCACGAGGTCGGCATTGGGCAGCTTGAGCGCGTGGACAAACTGCACCACGTGCTGCTGCAGCTTGGCTTCGCCGCGGTTGAGAATGTCTGCGAGCGTGCCGTCGACGTTGCGGCGGTGTTCGAAGATCTGGTGGAGCTCGGGCTTTTGTTCGTGGAAGTCGTAGATAAAGCGCAGGCTGTTTTCCAGGCGCGCCTCGATGTCTGTCGTGGGCGGGCTGCTCTGGTGATCATCGAGGGTGTGCTCGAGCTCGAAAAACCACTGCTCGGCCAGCGTATGAAGCATGTCGTCTTTGTTGTCGAAATACTGATAGAAGGTTCCCGTCGCAACCTCGGCGTGCTCAGCAACAATTTTTGCCGTACAGCCCTCGTAACCCAGTTTGGCAAAGCAGTGCTCAGCGGCGCTAATCAGTGCATTGCGTTTGGCGAGTGCGCGCTGTTGTGTGGGCAGGGCTTTCATGAGTGGTTAGTGAGCCTTGTGTTGTTGTGGTGGCTAAAGGCAGTTCAGTATAAATTGAACTAGACGTCAAGTTCGGATTTAGCTACGGTGATTGCAACAACAATAACAAGGGGCGAAATAATGGCTGCCGCTAACGATAAAACACTGTGGAATGAGGCCAACAAACAGCTTTGGCGAGAACAAGGGCGGATGCTGACAGTGCTGGGCCACCGCCTGTTCGTGCGCGATGACGGCGCGGCAGATCAACCGACAATACTTCTGATTCACGGCTTTCCCACATCCAGTTGGGACTGGCAGGGTTTATGGGAAGGGCTGCGCCCGGACTACCGCCTGATCACTTTGGATATGCTCGGGTTTGGCTTTTCGGATAAGCCCAAGCGCCGCGACTACAGTATCCATTTGCAGGCTGATCTGGTGGAGGCCGTGCTCAGCGAGCTGGGCGTGCAGCGCTATCACGTGCTGGCCCACGACTACGGCGACACCGTCGCTCAGGAGCTACTAGCCCGTCAGCAGGAGGGCGGCGGCGTCGGGCAGTGGCTGTCAGGCTGTTTTTTAAACGGCGGCTTGTTCCCGGAAACCCACCGCGCCTTGTTAACGCAGAAATTATTGCTGTCGCCGATTGGGCCGCTGCTGAATCGCCTGTCGGGCTTTGCCCAATTTCGCAAGAATTTCAGCCGGGTATTCGGCCCGGATACTCAGCCCCGCGACACGGAGTTAAACGCCTTTTGGTCGTTGATCAACGAAAATGACGGCAAGCATATCTTCCATAACTTGATCACCTATATGCGAGACCGAAAGCAGCACCGGCAGCGTTGGTTGGAGCCATTGCAGCGCGCGGAGCTGCCGCTGGCGCTGATTAATGGCTCGGTTGATCCGGTTTCCGGCGACCACATGGTGCAGCGCTACCAGCAGCTTGAGTGTCGTTTGGACTTTCTTGCGCGCCTGCCGCGCATCGGCCACTACCCGCAGGTGGAAGCCCCCAATGAGGTGCTGACGGAGTACAAAAACTTCCTGGCCGCGGTGTCAGCGGAAGACTAGCGCCAATATAAGGCGGCGCGGCTTTCGCTAAATTTCGGTTCGCGGCGCTGAGGCGGGGGCATTTATTGCGATGATTCCTGCCCCAGCGGGCTTGCGGCATGGCACCAGCGGCCAAAGAGCGTTAAAATGGCGGCCTTTTTCCCACCCTGCGGCCCAGGTGCCTGCAGGCGTTTTTCGGAGTGTGTTATGTCGGATATCAACAAGGTGGTACTGGCCTATTCTGGCGGCCTGGACACCTCGGTCATTGTTAGATGGCTTCAGGAAACCTATGACTGCGAAGTGGTGACTTTTACTGCTGACATCGGTCAGGGCGAAGAGGTTGAGCCAGCCCGCGCCAAGGCTGAGGCGCTGGGTGTGAAAGAAATCTACATCGATGATCTGCGCGAAGAATACGTGCGCGACTTCGTGTTTCCGATGTTCCGCGCCAATGCCATTTATGAAGGCGAGTACCTGCTGGGCACCTCCATTGCCCGCCCGCTGATCGCCAAGCGCCTGATCGAGATCGCTAATGAAACCGGCGCCGATGCCATTTCGCACGGTGCCACAGGTAAGGGGAATGACCAGGTGCGCTTCGAGCTGGGCGCGTACTCACTGAAGCCGGGGATTCAGGTGATTGCTCCCTGGCGCGAGTGGGATCTGACCTCTCGCGAAACGCTGATGGCCTATTGCGAGACCCACAATATCCCGGTGGATTTCTCCAGCAAAAAGAAGAAGTCGCCCTATTCTATGGACGCCAACCTGCTGCATATCTCCTATGAAGGCGGCAAGCTGGAAGACCCTTACTGGGAGCCTGAAGAAGACATGTGGCGCTGGAGTGTTAGCCCAGAGGCGGCGCCCGACAAGCCAACCTATATCGAGATCGGCTACCAAAACGGCGACCCGGTTACGCTGAACGGCGAAGCACTGAGCCCCGCGACCATGCTTGAGACCTTGAACAAGCTTG
The DNA here is from genome assembly GCF_964011655.1 of uncultured Spongiibacter sp. NCBI lineage: Bacteria > Pseudomonadati > Pseudomonadota > Gammaproteobacteria > Cellvibrionales > Spongiibacteraceae > Spongiibacter > uncultured Spongiibacter sp. The sequence continues at coordinate 26,593 of NZ_CAXGPO010000007.1, forward strand.
GCGGCGCCAACGGTATTGGTCGTCTGGACTTGGTTGAAAACCGCTACGTGGGTATGAAGTCGCGCGGCTGTTACGAAACACCGGGTGGCACGATCATGCTCAAGGCCCACCGCGCTATCGAATCAATCACGCTGGACCGCGAAGCGGCCCACCTGAAAGATGAGCTGATGCCGCGCTACGCCAAGCTGGTATACAACGGTTACTGGTTTAGCCCCGAGCGCCGGATGCTGCAAACGGCCATTGATGAGTCGCAGGGCTTTGTGAATGGCACCGTGCGTCTGAAACTCTACAAAGGCAATGTGGTCGTAGTAGGTCGCAAGTCAGACAACTCCTTGTTCGACGAAGCGATTGCCACCTTTGAAGATGATGCCGGCGCCTATGATCAAAAAGACGCCGAAGGCTTTATCAAGCTCAATGCACTGCGCTTGCGCATCGCGGCGAACAAAGGCCGCTCGCAACTGTAAGGCAGGGCGAGGATGAGTAAGGGGGCTGCGCAGGCCCCCTTTTGCTGTGCGTGGCAGTGACTTAACAACAATAGTAATGAATAAATGGCGCTGCGGCGCCTTCCTCTGATTTAAGGCGTATTGATGATGGGATCCACCAAGGCTTTTGCAAAAACTCTATCGGTGCTTGCCGCTGCCGCACTCGGCCTGGCTGCCTGTAGTGGCGACAGTAGCTCCAGCAGCCGCAGCTTGTCCTATGAACTCAATTCGCGACAGTTTTTTGTTGAGGAGTCACTCGGCAGCGTGCAATTCCAAGGTGGCGCCAGCTTGGATCTCAGCCTGTCTATTGGCAGTAGCGCATTTCGCTCGACCGATGAGGGGAATAATTTTTTCTACACCTTAAGCGATCGCGGTCCGACTTTTGACTGCTCAGAGAGCCAGGCAATTATCGGTGTAGCGAATTTGTGTGGTGGAAATGCGGGTACGGTTTTCGCTCTGCCACAGTTTGCGCCGCAAATTCAAAAGTGGAAACTCAGCGGTGTGGGCACCAAGCTCAGCATTGAAAAGCTTGAGACCATTCGTATTTCCACGCAAAACGGTTCGGATGTAAACGGCCTGCCCAATGAAGGCTCAGGCGAAGTGGGTTACGACCCCAACGGTAATGAGCTGGGCACCAGTGCCAATGGCTTCGATCCCGAGGCGCTGGTGCGCCTGAATAATGGCCGCTTCTGGGTGGCCGATGAATACGGCCCCAGCCTGGTGTTGTTGGAAAGTGACGGCCGCATTGTGCGCCGCGAAGTTCCTCAGGGGCGTGGCGTCGACTACGTTGCTGCCGGGTACACCGTGAGTGAAGGCTTCCTGCCCGGTATTCTTGCTCGTCGCCAAGTCGACCGCGGGATTTCAGCCTTGGCCGTGACGCCAGACAACGAGTTCTTATACTTTGTGATGGAAGCGCCGCTGGCTAACCCCAGCGTGGCGGCGGTAGCCGATTCGCGCGTGGTGCGTATCGTTAAACTGGCGTTGAATGACGACGGCAGCATTGCCAGTGTTGATAGTGAATACCTGTATCGCCTGGATACGCCCTCACAGTTTGCGACCAAACACGATGGTAAAGGCGCGCTGGACAACGGTGAGTTTGTCAGCCAAAGCGAGGTGCGCGTAACCGAAGCGGCCGCCGTGGATGTGGACAGCCTGGTGGTGGTTGAGCAGGCTCGCGACGTGAGTAAGTACTACCGAATCAACCTCGCCAATGCGACCAGTATTCTTGGCAGTCAGTGGGACCAGGAGAGTACCTCGCCCAGTCTGGAAGAGCAGTTCCTGGTTAGCGACGCGCCCTTTGTCGTGAAGCAATTGGGTTTTGATAGCCTGAGCATGCCGCTGCCGGCGGGTATTGATGCGCTCGGCGAAAATATTGAAGGCCTGGCACTGCTCAGCTCGGCGTTTGTTGCCGTGGTGTCGGATAACCGCTATGGCGTGTATGACCAAAGCAGTGCCGGCGCGCGCAGCCGTATCAGCATTCTGCCGCTGGGTAGCTTCATTATCAGCAGCACGCCGCCCTATCGCCCAAGCCTGGATTATGCCGAGTCGGCCAGCTATCAACGTGCCGATGCCCAACCCGATACTGGCGCGGCAGAGATTGTTGCCGTGGATACCACCAATGACCAGCTGTTTGTGGTCAATGCCCAGCTTGGCATTGTCGAAGTGTTAGATATTGAAACGCCCCTGCAGCCTACGCTGTTGGGGCAACTCGATATTGCGGCGGCGGCCACCGATAGCGGTGTGACCCTCGGTGCAATCAATAGCGTGGCTGTGGGCACACAACACGTTGCCGTTGCTATTGAAAACAGCGACCGTCAGCAAAACGGTATTGCCGCGCTATACAACCTTGAAGACCTTACCCTGGCGGCCACGTTCGAGGTGGGTGCCGGGCCGGATATGCTGACCTTTGACCTGCTGGCGCAGCGCTTGCTGGTTGCCAATGAAGGCGAGCCCAATGATGACTACAGCATCGACCCCGAAGGCAGCGTAACCCTCATTGACCTGACTGACGGTGTTGATGCCGCGGAAGTCACACAGATAGGTTTCAGCGAATTTAATGCGGGCGGTGCGCGCGCCAGCGAATTGCCCGCCGGTGTGCGGGTGTTCGGGCCGGGTGCCAGCGTCGCCCAGGATTTGGAGCCGGAGTACATAGGCGTAGCGCTGAACAACAGCAAAGCCTTCGTCAGCTTGCAGGAAAACAATGCCGTAGCGGTGATCGATTTCGACAGCAAATCCGTCAGCGAGATTTTCGCGCTGGGCACCAAAGACTTTGGTGTGAAGGGCAATGAGCTGGATGTTAACGACGACGGCAGCATTAATTTTGGGCTGTGGCCGGGCGTGGTGGGTATGTACCAGCCGGATGCGATCGCGGCCTATCAGTTTGCAGGTAAGAATTTCTTTGTTACCGCCAACGAAGGTGATGCCCGCGATTACAGCGGTTTTTCCGAGGAGCTGCGCGCCAGTGACCTCGATGGTGTGAGTGGCCCGGATATCGACCCGGCAAACCCCAGTGCCAATGCAGCCGCTGACGACAACCAACTTGGTCGCTTGAAGGTGAGCAGCGAGGCGGGCAACACCGATGCTGACAACGACATTGAAGAAATCAGTGCCTTTGGTGCGCGGTCCTTTGCGATCTGGGATGAAGAGGGCAACTTAGTCTTCGACTCCGGCGCGGATTTGCTGCGCGTGACCCACGCTTTGCTGGGCAACAATGCCAACGACCGCGACACCCGCAGCGACGACAAAGGCGCCGAGCCTGAAGGCTTGACGCTGATCGCCAGCCTGGGGCGTGTCTATGCCTTTATTGGTTTGGAACGCACCGGCGGCATTGCGGTGTACGACGTGACCTCGCCCTACGGCGTGCAGTTTGTGCAGTATGTGAACAATCGCAATTTTGCGGCTGACCTGCAAAACGAAACGGGCGATGTGGGTCCAGAAGGGCTGACCGGCTTCCTGAAAGAGGGCGTGGGTTACATTGTTGTCGGCAACGAGGTGAGCGGCAATGTACGCATCTTCGAACTCGATGCCGGAAACAGCGTTAGCGATTAATTCTGGGCCCTGCGGGGCCTTGCATCTCTGCCCCGGGTGTTGCCCGGGGTTGCTGACTTATATAGCCGCTTTTAAGACTTAACCGGCCGCTTCTGTAGTTTTCGCTGCAAGGTGCGCCGGTGCATTCCCAGCTGCCGTGCCGTGGCAGAAATATTGCCATCGTTATCCTTCAGAGCCTGTTGAATATGCTCCCAGGTCATGCGCTCCAGCGACGGTGCGTTACTGGGGGGAAGGGCTTGCCCCGGCTCAGGCTTTGAGCTCTCCTCCAGCGCGGCGAGAATCGCGGCGGTGCCAGCGGGCTTCTGCAAATAATTATCTGCACCCAGTTTTATGGCATCCACGGCGGTCGCGATGCTGGAATAGCCGGTCAGCATCAGCATGCGTATGTCGGGGAAGCGGTTGCGCAAATAGGGAATAATGTTCAGACCCGACTCCTGGTCAATTTTCAGGTCCACCACCGCATAATTCGGAACGTACTGCTGACAGCATTCGCGGGCCTCATCGAGATTATTCGCCAGCTTTACCTCATAGCCCTTGCGCGTTAGCGAACGTTGCAAGGCGGTGCAAAAGGCGTCGTCATCATCAATGACTAAAAAGCGTTTAGCGGTCATGGCGTATCCCCTCAATAGCTTCGCTGAGTAATCGCGGCCAGCGGCAGGCTTAGCTCCAGGCGACTGCCGCCTTCCGCGCGGCGCTGCCACTGTAGCTGGCCGCCGTAGCGTTCGGCCGTGGCGTGGCTGAGCAATAGGCCCAGCCCGAGGCCCTTTCCTTTGGTGCTGACATAGGCGCGGTGAATACGCCCCTCCGCGCCGGGCAGGCCCGGACCGCGGTCACAAATCGTTATGTATAAATGAATATCGTCGCGATGAACCGCCAGCGCAACATCGTCGGGGCTGGCGTCGGCGGCATTGTTTAGCAGGTTGAGAATGCTCTGCGAGACGGTGCCGTCTAAGTTGATGGACAGGCTCTTGCAGTCGTCGGCAATGGACACGGCGACAGCGCAAGCGGGTCGCATAAGCTGCCAGCGGTCGATAACACCGTCGATATAGCTAACCACTGCTGTGGCTTCTGCTTGCTGGGTACTCAGGTCGCGAGCGGTGCTCACCAACTTATCGAGAATCTGTTTGCAGTGGTCGACTTGCTCGCTAAGTGCCTCCACATCGTCGGCATAGTTGTCGTCTATTTCGTCCAGCAAGTCTTCGCTAATTACCTTAATTGTGGCTAGCGGCGTGCCGAGTTCGTGCGCTGTACCGGCCGCGAGTGTGGCGACGGCGAGCAGTTGTTCGTCTTGTAGCTGGCGTTCACGCACCTGGGCGAGCTCGTTTTCTTTTTGGCGTAGGCTGGACGCCATGGCGGATACGAAGTAGCTAATAAGCAGGGCGCTGACCACGAAGTTCATCCACATGCCGACCATATGCATATTGATGGCCGGGGCGTTGTGCATATGCTGGGCGTGGGGCGAAAGGGGCGCCAGCGGGATGAAGTAAAACAGCAGTAGCCCATATGCCAGCAGCGATACGATCACCAGGCCCCAGGTGTAGCGCAGCGGCAGTGTTGTCGCCGAGATGCACAGGGGCACCAGCAGGTAAGAGATAAATGGGTTGCTACTGCCACCGGAGAGGTACAGAACGGCGGTAAAGCCGGCGACATCAATGCACAGCTGAACGAAAAATTCTAAGTCGGTAACGGGCCAGCGCTGATAGCTGCGCCACCAGCAAAAGGCGGCAAAAATAGCGATGACGCCAAGCAGCAGCTCGAGTGTTACGTAGGGGAGGAGCCAGCCAAGCTGGTATTTGGCGAACTGCAAGGCACCGAACTGCCCGGCGATAACAACGCTACGAATCGCGCAGAGTCGGCGCATATTGGCGATGTCTGAATTCACAGGCCGCTCCAGATAAAGAGGCGAGTATAGCGCTTGTCGCCATGTAGGCGAATGACTGCGACATTTTGTCGCAGAGAGGGTGGCGGCGATTTTGCTACCATGTAGCCAACTTTAGGCTTAGTCATAACAACAGGCAATTTCTATGTCCCGCTCTACTCTTTGCACGGCGCTACTGTCGGCTGCGGTTTTAAGCTCAACCCCTGTATTTGCGCACGACGACATTGTGCAGGTGGCGTCGATGGGCGCGGCCGCCCACGGCCCCATTGGGGTAATGGGTGACCACACTCACAAGGCGGGTGAGTGGATGTTCTCCTACCGCTATATGGCGATGGAGATGGAAGGCAATCTCGACGGTGGTGACTCGCTCTCTGCCCGAGAGATTACCGGCACGATGATGAACCCCGGCCCCTATATGGTTGCGCCGCTAAGCATGGATATGGAAATGCATATGTTTGGTGCCATGTATGCACCCAGCGATGACGTTACGCTGATGTTTATGCTGCCCTACCTGAGTAACGAAATGGATCACCAAACGCGCATGGGTGGCCGCTTTACGACAGAGAGCAGTGGTTGGGGCGACGTGAAGGCCTCGGCGCTGGTCACACTGTATACCTCTGCCGATAATGCCCATCGAGTGCACGCCAACCTCGGCCTAAGCTTGCCAACTGGTAGCATTGACGAGCGCGATGACACGCCAGCAATGAAAAATGCCAAGTTGCCCTACCGCATGCAACTGGGTAGTGGCAGCGTCGACCTGCTGCCGGGTGTGACCTACAGCGGTCAGGATGCGTCACTAAGCTGGGGCGCCCAGCTGGCGTTGACCATTCGCAGTGACTACAACGACAACGACTACCGTCTTGGCAATCGCGCCCAAGTAAGTGCGTGGTTGGCGCACAGCTTCTCTCCGGCGTTGAGCGCTTCGTTGCGCGTAACTCACAGCGCCTGGGGAAATATCGAAGGTGCGCGAGACGATCTGAATCCGATGATGGTGCCAACGGCGGACCCCGATGCGCAGGGCGGCGAGCGCAGCGAGCTCTCATTGGGCCTCAATTACCTGTTCCTGAAAGGGGCTGCGAAGGGGCACCGGCTGGCGCTGGAATATGGCGAGCCGGTTTACCAGCACTTGGACGGTCCGCAAATGGAACTGGACTCGACGCTAACCGCGGGCTGGCAATACGCATTTTAATGCGCCTGTCATAGAGCTGCGTCAAACTCCAACATCAATGGCATGCTATTCTGGCATGCCATTTTTGGTTGTAAGGGAGTGCAGTAATGTCCAGAAAGCTAGTTATCAATATCCACCTGTATTTAGCCGCGTTCTTTGCGCCGATGGTGGTGATCATGGCGCTCTCAGGTGGGCTCTACCTGTTGGGTGTAAAGGGCAGTGTCGAAAAAGAGACCGTAGCCGTTGTGCCGGTAAAGATCGATACCCAAAGCCCCGACCTGGAGCAGCAGGTGCGCGACTTACTCCAAGAGCAGGGCCTTAACAGCAACTTCCAATATTTGAAGCACCGCGGCGAAAACCTGGATACTCGTCCGACCAACCGTCAGTTCTACCAGTTGTTGCAACGCGACGATGGCCTGCATATTGTCGCTGCCAAGCCCGATTTGATTGCCGCTTTAATCGAGCTGCACAAGGGGCACGGCCCCACGTTGTATAAGCAGTTTGAAATTGCGTTCTCGATGGCGCTGGTCGTGATTATGCTCAGTGGTTTGTATTTGGGCTTGGCCTCAAAAGGGCTGAAAACACGCACCATACAGCTGAGCTTGTCCGGCACAGCGCTATTTCTGATTCTTGCCTTATTGGCCTGACAAACTTGTACAGCGGGCGAGCTGTGGTATGCTCCCCCGCGTTCTGAAGGTGCCTGTCGACACGAGCAATCGGTCTGGCAGGTTAAACGGGAAGTTTGGTAAACCGCCAAGGTGAATCCAACGCTGCCCCCGCAACGGTGATCATTTCGATGAGAGCCCGATACCGGCCTTTAGACGTTAACAGCAATGAAGCGGAGGGCTTCATGCGTTGGACTTCTTCTGGCCCTTGCGGCTCGCTGTCGAATTCCCTCGTCCCCTCCCTCATGCGTTTTTTAACTTACGTTTGAGGTTTCACAATGAACAATACGCGATGTTTGCTGCTGTGCAGCGGGCTGGTGTGGTGCGCGCCAAATTTTGCGGAGCATCTTCAACTTGAAGAAATGGCGGTGACCGCCGAAGCCGACACGTCGGCGGGCTTATCGTTGTATGAGCAACACCGGGCCGGGTCTCGGCTGGGCTTAACCGTTATGGAAATTCCCGCCAGCGTGGCGGTCATCACCGGAGAAGACATTGCTGAAAAGGGCGACTTCTCGGGCTTGTCTGCGCTAACGCGGGCGGCGGGCTTCGCCGCCAATGCCTCGCCGGGAAATGGCGGCAGTGCCACGTCCGTTCGCGGGTTTGCCGGGCACAGTTCGGTGGTTAGCACCTATGATGGCAAGCGCTTGTATGTGGGCAGTGGCACGGTCAGCTTTCCTGCCGACACTTGGACAATGGCGCGCATTGAGGTGCTGCGTGGCCCTGGTTCGGTGATCAATGGTGTGGGCGCCATTGGCGCCACGGTGAATTACGTGCCGAAAAAGCCGTCCTTCGAGAAGGCGCCGAATGAGCTTGATATCAGTGCAGGCAGTTTTGGTTTGCGACGTTTTGCGCTGGGCCTGGGGGATGCGGTATCCGACCAGCTCGCCTACCGCATTGATGCGGTGGATCACCGCAGCGATGGTTACGTGGACCGCGCCGATGAGCATCGGCAGGCGCTGGCAGTTGGTGTCTTGTTTCAGCAGACGGCGCAGTTGTCGTGGCAGCTTGCCGTCGATATTGCCGACACTGATGCCGCGCCCTACTGGGGAACACCACTGGTCGATGGTCGGGTGCATCCGTCGACACGTCGCAATAATTACAATGTTAGTGATGCCATCGTGTCTTACCAGGATTTGTGGCCGCGGCTCTCTGCCACTTGGCAGATCAGCGAGGCGGCGGTACTGCGCAGTGAACTCTACTACATGCGTGCCGATCGCCACTGGCGCAATGTTGAGAGTTACGCCTACAACTCGGCCTCTGGTGAGGTGGATCGGAGTTTCTATCTGGAAATACTGCACGACCAGGAGCAGTTGGGCTATCGCGCGGATGTCACCTTAGCGCGACCCCTACTGGAGCGTGACAACCGATTCAACATCGGTCTGGAAGTGAACGATATCGACTTCAGCCACCGCAACAACTCCCCTTACCAAGGCAGCAGTAGCGTCGACCTGGAGCAGCCTGCGCCGGGCCGTTGGCGCGACGGTGTGCAGAGTGCCACCAGCGATGACTTCAGCAGTGAGACACAGCAAGTCGCCTTGTTTCTCGACGATCATCTGCAAATCACGCCACAGTGGAGTGCCGTGTTGGGCTTGCGCTACGACCGACTTGAGATCGAGCGCAACGACGTTGCGCGCAGCAACGGCCAGAGCGCGTCGCGCAGTACCTCGTCGCCCAGTGGTGGCAGTTGGCGTGTTGGTGTGGTTTACCAGCCGTCAGAGGAAACCTCTGTCTATGCGCAATACAGCCGTGCACTCGACCCCATTGGATCGGTACTGACATCGGTGAACGATGACGTAGAGCTGGCCAAGGGTGAGCAAGTAGAGCTTGGCGTAAAACAGCAGTACTGGCAGGGGCGTTTGCAAACCAGTTTAGCGGTATACGATATCGTCAAACGCGACCTGTTGAGCGCTGACCCCGGCGGTGTGCAGCGGCAAATTGGTGAGCAATCTTCCCGAGGTATCGAGTGGGAGGTGTATACACAGGTAAGCGAGTCGGTCAGCCTGGATTTTAATCTGGCATTGGCGCGGGCGCGTTACGAGGAGTTCGTGAAAGGTGGCGATGATCTCTCCGGGAACACCCCGCGCAATGTCGCCGAGAAAACCGCCAACCTGTGGCTGCGTTGGCAGTGGCATCCTCACTGGCAGCTGGGTGCGGGCCTGCGCTATGTGGGTGAGCGCTATGCCAATGACAGTAACACCTCGGTATTGCTGTCCTACCGCGTTGTCGACGCGGCCCTTCACTGGCAGGTTAGTGATGCCCTGCAAATAAGTTTGCGCGGTAAAAACCTGTCGGACACCCGCGACTATGTGTTGGCACCCTATGGTGATCAGTGGATCCTGGCAGATGGACGGGCTGCTGACCTCAGTGTGAATTATCGCTTCTGAGGCGCGCCGCGATGAAACTAAAACGGTATTTATATCTGGGGCATCGCTGGCTGGGTGTGGCTATGTGCGTGCTGTTTGCCATGTGGTTTATCAGCGGCATTGTGCTGATGTATGTGCCCTATCCTGGCTTGAGCGAGGAGGAGCGACTGGCGGGCTTGCCGCCGCTGCGGGCCTCTGCCGTTGCCGTTTCCCCGCGGCAGTTGTTGAGCGAGGCGGGCGTTACTCAGCTAAGTCTGCGCGCCATTGGCGATCGCGCTGCCTATGCTGTTGGTTTCAGTGATGGCCGAACAGAGCGGTATTACGCTGATACGGCCGAGCCCGTCGCCGCCATTTCTGCGGAGGAGGCCGTCGGGCTTGCGCAGGCCTTTGCCCGGCGCAGTGGTCGCCTGGCTGCCGGTGACGCCGGGGTGGTATCGGTGGCGAGTATCGACTACGACCAGTGGAGCTTATCGTCGAGCTTGCGTGAGCATCGCCCGCTCTTTCGGGTGGACCTTGGCACCGAGGATGGGCTTCAGCTTTATGTGTCGTCGCAAACGGGCCAGGTGCTGCGTGATACCACGCGCTTTGAACGCAGCTGGAATTGGCTGGGGGCCAACCTGCATTGGCTCTATCCGGCGGCGCTGCGTCGCCACTCAGAACTGTGGGCACAGTTGGTAATTGCTTTATCGCTATTGGGGTTGCTGTCTATTGCCAGTGGGGCCGTTGTAGGTATTTGGCGTCTGCGTCTGCGCAAACCCTACAAGGGGCGTCGCTATAGCCCCTATCGTGGGGTGATGAAATGGCACCACCTAATGGGGCTGATCTGCGTATTATTCTTCGCCACCTATATGTTCAGCGGTTTGATGTCGATGAACCCGTGGGGAATTTTTTCGTCAGGTGAGCCCTACTCACGGCAGGCGCAGCGCTATTACGGCGGCGGCGAAATCGCGGACGAGGTGGCGTCACTGCCCGCGCTTCAACAGGTTCTCCGTAGCGGGGAATACCGAGAATTGCATTGGCGACGATTGGGCGGCGAATATTACCTGCTTGGCTCGCGCTCCCCTCGCCACACAGACCTATTGCGGCCGCTGTCCTGGCAGCGTGAGCCGGTGATGGCGGCGAAGATCGCCGAGGCCGCAGCGCAGCTGCTGCCCGACCACGGCTACCGGGTTGAGGTGCTGGCCGGGCACGATGTGTACTACTACAGCCATCACCAGCGTTATCGTCCGCTGCCTGTGATGCGTCTGCGTTTTGACGACCCACAGGCAACGTGGTTCCACATTGACCCGCTCACGGGTGAGCTGCGTGGCAGGCTTAACCAGCGCGAGCGATTGCGGCGCTGGCTATACAACGGCTTGCATAGCTGGGACTTTTTGCCGCTGTTGAACCGTCGTCCTCTCTGGGATGTGTTGGTGATTGCAATGATGATTTTGGGGGCTGGCTTTTCGATAACCGCGATAATCATCGCGGCGAAACGCCTTCAGGCGCGGCCCAGCAGGCGCCGCGCTTACCCGCGAAAATAAACCTGCACCAAGTGATAGCCGAACTTACTCTTGATCGGGCCGTGGGTCTGGCGCAGGGCGTTATTGAAAATCACCTTGTCGATGCTGGGTACCATTTGCCGGCGGTGAACTTCGCCGAGATCGCCGCCTTTCTTCGCTGAGGGGCACGTGGAATACTTGCGTGCCAGCACATCAAAGGCCTGCCCTTTCGAAAGGCGGCGTTTGATATCCAAGGCTTCGGCCTCCGTCGCGACAAGGATGTGGCGCGCCATTGCTGTGTTCATTGCGGGCATTCCCGGGCTGGTAATTAGGGGAGGCTGATTATAATGTGGCGGGCCAACGGTCGCGAATAGTTCCGAGTGTGTATGTACCGCCCCGCCTTTAGCTTTGATGATATTGCTGCAGAATGCACGGTTACTACGGGATGCTATCGCCTGGATGGCCGTTTGTTAGGGCTTCGTATAGCCGTGCCTGAAGCGCTGCACGGCTGCCACCCTTTTAATGCCTCGGCCTACGACTTCTTGCAGCAGCTGCGCAAGGAAATTTTTGAATGGGGCATTATCGAATTCCCCGGTTTGCCGCTGAACCCCACCAATTACACCCTGGCGCAACGCGCGCCTCAGCAGCATGCATACAGCAGCAATCCCTATCTCACTGACTTTTGTCAGCGCCCTCACCAGGACACACCGCCGTATCCGACGGCCTTTTGGCTGGCTGCACCGCGCCGTTATTTCGCTACCTGGGTGATGGGCCATACGATGGCTGAGCGCTTTTACCAGTTGCAGGGCCAGCAGCCACAGCTTTCTGTTGATGCCTTACACGAGCAGTGGGTGGCTCGCAGTCTTGAAGAAGGCAGTGGTCTGCTGCTGAATCGTCAGCCGGGTTTATTGATACTCGATAATAGTCACCACAATCGCTTGTACCATGCGCGAACCAGCCTGCTGTCGGCGCAGCAGGCCGCCGATGTTTGCAGCGATACCCCGATGTACGCGTTTAACGAGGTGGGGCTGCTGCATTATATTGACCAAATGGACAGTCGGCGCGGCGACGAACATCGCGATGCGCAAGCGCGACAACGGGTTGCAGAATTTATGGCCCGCGAGGGCTTGCAGGGCTGAGCTCAGGCTGACAGGCGAGGGATAAAAAATGCGAATTTGTGTGGTGGGCGCTTCGGGCAAGTTGGGGCAATACATGGTTCGGCAGTTGTTGGAGGCGGGTGACGAGGTCGCCGCTGTGTGTCGCCCCGATAGCGTGAAAAAGCTGGACGAATTTGCCGGCCGCATTGAGATCTTTCCCGGTAAAACCAATGACCGGGCAGTGCTGCGCCGTGCCCTTCAAGGCTGCGATGGTGCCGTAGTTGTGCTGGTGCCCTGGGGTGTCCAGCAGTATGCCTCTGGTACGGCGCAGGCGGTGCTGGATTATGCTGAGCCCGCCGCGCGCTTGGTATTTTCCTGTGGCTGGCACATCACCATGGATGGTCGCGACCGCTACCCCTGGCACTTCACGCTGTTGCTGAAACTGGTGGGTGCGATCGCAAAAATGCTGCGCCTGGTTGAGCTGGACGACCAGGTGGAAGCCTGTCGTCGGGTTTTTGCCAGCGACCGGCGCTGGACGGTAGTGCGTGGTTCCGACTTAGAGGAGGGCCCCAGCGAGGGGTTGCCAGTGTGGAGCGAGCACGTCGGCGACCCGATTTTGGCCAGCAATAAAACGCGGCGGGTGGATTTTGCTGGCTTTATGGTCGCGGCGCTTCGCGACGACAGTTTGCTGCACAAGGCGCCGGCAATCGTCAGTTGTCGCGCGCAATCTGTTATTGCTCTGCGTGGTGAATAGTCGGGTTTGGCTGCGGTTTTTACGGCCTAAAAAAAGCTATACCTCTATTCACTTTACCTATATAGTGGGCACCAGCTAGAAAGTAGCTCCTAATATTTATGCACGCCATTTCGATGTTCTACCTTTAGTTCTCGTCCTGATCTCATAAGTAATAGAAACACTTCCAGCACAACCGCCTCGTGTGAGGCAAAACATTATTTTTGAAAACTCAGGATAGAAATATGTCTACAGTTACTGGCACAGTAAAATGGTTCAACGAAACTAAAGGCTTCGGCTTCATCGAGCAAGAAAATGGCCCAGACGTGTTCGCACACTTCAGCGCTATCTCTGGCAGCGGCTTCAAAACTCTGGTTGAAGGCCAGCGTGTAGAATTCTCTGTAAGCCAAGGCCAAAAAGGCCCACAGGCTGACAACATCGTTGTACTGTAATGATGTGATCCGCTAGTCGGATCAGCATTACTCGGCTACGGCCGAATAACGAGAAGGGGCAGAACCGCGAGGTTCTGCCCTTTTGCTTTTGGGCTTTTAAAACACGGCTGAACTGGCATCATAGCCCTATACCCGCCAGCTCAATATACATAGGTACCACCTTGAATCACTACGATTTCGCCAGCCTGTCGCTCAAAAGTGGGCTGCGCAATAACCTTTCCTCTTTGGGCTATCAGAAAATGACTGCGGTACAGGCTGGCGCCCTGCCGCGCATTCTCGACGGCGTGGACCTGATCGCACAGGCCAAAACCGGCTCAGGCAAAACGGTGGCCTTTGGTTTGGGGGTGTTGCAGAAGCTGGAGGTCAAACGCTTTGCGGTGCAGTCATTGGTGCTGTGCCCAACCCGTGAGCTGGCCGATCAGGTGGCGAGAGAGCTGCGCAAGTTGGCGAGGGGCGTGCACAATGTGAAGGTGCTGACCCTGTGTGGTGGCATGCCCTTTGGGCCGCAGGTCGGCTCGCTGGAGCACGGCGCGCATATTATTGTGGGGACGCCGGGAAGGGTAGAGGAGCACCTGCGCAAGGGCAATCTTAAGCTCGACGCGCTCTCCATGCTGGTTCTGGACGAGGCCGATCGCATGTTGGAAATGGGCTTTCAGGCGACGCTGGACGCCATCGTGGAAAAAATGCCTAAGCAGCGTCAGACCCTGTTGTTCAGTGCAACATACCCGGATGAGATCCGCGCAATTTCCAAGCGGGTGATGAACCAGCCTGAATTGCTGCAAATTAAAGAGCAGCACAGCGCAACGACAATCGCGCAGAGTTTTTATTACGTCAATGACAATGCCGAGCGAGTAGAGGCAGTGCTTCGCTTACTGCTTGAACACCGTCCCGACTCCGCCGTGGTGTTTTGCAACACGCGGCGCGATACCGAAGAGGTGGCGGCGCGACTGCGCGAGGCCAATCTGAAGGTCATTGCACTGCACGGCGAGTTGGACCAACGCGCCCGTGACCAGGCCTTGGTGTGTTTCGCCAACAAGAGCGTGTCGGTGTTGGTGGCCACCGATGTGGCCGCGCGAGGCCTGGATATTGAAGAGCTGGATATGGTGATCAATTACCACATCGCCCGCGATCCCGAGGTTCACACTCACAGGATTGGTCGAACAGGTCGGGCCGGTGCAAAGGGGCGCGCCTGTAGCTTGTTTGGCGATCGCGAGCGCCAGAAAATTGAGCGGCTCGAAGCGCAGAGTCAGGCGGCGATCCGCCCCGAGCCCCTGCCCAGTGCCGCCGTATTGAGCGCCCCGGGCTACAAACCGGCGATGGTTTGCCTACAATTGGACTCCGGCAAAAAGCAGAAAATTCGCCCGGGTGACATCCTTGGAGCACTCACTCGTGAAGACGGTGTTGCCGGCAAAGAAGTGGGTAAAATTCATATCTTTGATAACTGTGCCTACGTTGCCGTGCGCAGACATGTCGCCGACCAAGCATTGCGCACGCTGACGGCCGGTAAGCTGAAAGGCCGCAGTGTACGGGTGCGCAAGATTCGCTGATGGCCGCTGCTGCTGGCGGAGCCGCAGCACGCCGCTCTGGTAGCTGACTTTCAGCGCCGCTACTCGGCGTCTGCCACGCCGCGGGTTTTGATAACCAGGCACGAGTCAGAGGGGCGCTTGCACTGTGAGGTACTGGTGTATTTTTCGCCCGGTTGTGAGGCACTGGCAGCGGCTTGGCAAGCGAGGCCCTGCCGAGCGCCCGGTGGCAGTGGGCTGAGTTATAGCACGGGTGCCGGTAGCGAATGGCAACGCGCGTTTCCACTGGCGTAGCGTCAATTTCGCAAACCGTGCTGCAACGGTTCCACGGGTTTGCCCGACAGACAAAGGGAGCTAGCGTTGATTCATTCACTGCCGCGTTGGTTGGAGCTGGGCGCCTTTACCTTGGCGCTGCTGGCCGGCATCGTTAATGCGGTGGGCCTGCTGGGCTTTGCCCACCAGTCGGTTTCGCACCTGTCTGGCACCGCTACGCTGCTGGGCGCTGGCCTATTGAGCGATACCGGGGCCTGGCATTTATTGGCAATTCTGCTGAGCTTTCTATTGGGCGCCGCAATTTCCGGGTATTTGAACCGCAGCGAAACCCTGAGCCTGGGGCGCCATTACGACACGTTGCTCGTGATAGAGGGGGCACTGTTGTTGATCGCGATCGCGTTTCTTCAGCGTGAGCAGGGCGCCGGGCACTACTTTGCGTCGGCGGCCTGTGGCCTACAAAATGCCATGGCGACGCGGTACAGCGGGGCTGTGGTTCGCACCACCCATGTGACCGGCTTGTTCACTGACCTCGGGATAATGATCGGCGCCGCGCTGCGGGGCGAGCACTTTGACCGCCGCAAAGCCATCCTGTTTATGCTGATCATTTTGGGTTTTACCGGCGGCGGCAGTGCCGGGGCCTGGCTCTATGCCGGGCTTGGCTTCTTCGCTTTGACAATACCCGCTGTGCTATGTTTTTTGCTGGCGCTGGCCTACCGCATAACGCGGTTGCGTGCGGCGAGTACCCCTATAGGCACAGAGGCGACGCGGGATGAGTAAAGCGATTATTGAAGACTATTTTCGTACCTATAATTCAGAATCCCCCGATGCACTGAGGGATTTTTATCACCCCGACATTGTGTTGCATACCGCCGATGGGGCACTGCGTGGGCCTGACGCGATTCTAGCGGTGTACAAACACATTATCGCCCAGTTCTACGACCACATGACGCCTGAACATATTGCCTGCCAGGGCGACGAATACGTCGTTGATATTCGCGACCGCTTCACTGCCAAGGTGGCGGTGGCAGACTTTATGGGTCACTCATTTGCCGAGGGCGAGAGCCTGGAGTTGTTGTTGCACGCGCGCTATCGCCTGCGAGAGGGCCGCATTGTCAGTGCCGATATTCGCATGGCCGAGGAATCGTAATGGGCGCAGTAATTGTAGTATTGAGCTTGGTTTGCGTGGTGGCCTCGCTATTGCCGGCCCTGCCCAAGCAGCAGTGGTGGGTACGCGCGTTTGATTTCCCGCGCATGCAAATTGCTCTGCTGGCCAGCGCCTTGGTGGCAGCGCAATATCTGCTATTAGATAGCAATCAGGAGTGGGTGCAGGCGATGGTGGGGGTGACCGCAGCCTGCGCCGTCTATCAGTGGTGGTGGACCATTCCCTACACGCCGTTTTATCCCAAGGAGGTGCCAGATGCACCGGCTCAAACACGGCTACCCACGCTGCGCCTGTTAACGGCGAATGTGCTTACCCCCAATCGCAACGCTGAGGCATTTTTGTCGCTGGTGCGGGAGACGCGCCCCGATGTGCTCGTGACCCTGGAAAGTGATGCGTGGTGGCAAAACGCCCTGGCGGAGCTGGATGTCGACTACCCCCACAGCGTTAAATGTCCCCAGGATAATTTATACGGTATGCACTTGTATTCGCGCTGGCCGCTGCTCGATAGCCACGTTGAATTTTTGGTCGAAGAGGATGTGCCGTCGATACATGTGTTGCTGCAAATGCCAGGCGGACCGCGGCTGCGCTTACACTGCCTGCACCCTGCACCACCGAGCCCGACAGAAAATGACGAATCGGCGGAGCGCGATGCCGAACTGATGGTGGTTGCCAAGAAGCTGGATGCCTGCCGTGAGCCAGTGGTGGTATGCGGCGACCTGAATGATGTGGCCTGGTCGCGAACAACGCGCTTGTTCCGCAAGAAAAGCGGCCTGCTGGACCCCCGGGTTGGGCGCGGGATGTTCAATACCTTCCATGCGAAATATCCGGGCATGCGCTGGCCCTTGGATCACGTGTTTCACAGCAGCCACTTTGCTGTTGCCGGGATTGACCGACTGCCGGCCTTTGGCTCCGACCACTTCGCCTTGTACACCGAGCTGGTATTGGTGGCTGAGCAGCATCGCGCAGATGCCGGTTTGGACGCCGACGCCGATACCGACAGCGAGGTGGATGCCTTGATAGCCCAGCAAGATGTGGGTGTTGACGATGTACCCACACCGAGAGCGTAGGGCGCGTTCGCGGACTGAATGGGATTTTTGCAAAGTGGCGCAGATATTAAAGCGGAACTTTATTTTATGCTGGGCCTCTACGTTAAGGTGAGCTTCACTGCCTGTTGATACCGGCCCACAGCAAGGACGAATCCATGACGCCGCAGGAACTTGGCGCAACCTACGACTACATTGCCCCGCTTTATCAGCGCGATATGCTGCATTCTGACTACGGACTGAGTGCCCTGCGGCGCGCGATACGTTATTGCCCGATTGTGGGCGACGCACTGGATGTCGGTTGCGGCGTGGGAGGGCGGATGATTGACGCCCTTCAGCAAGCGGGCTTTACGCCTGAGGGCATCGATGTTTCGGCGGGGATGTTGAGTCTGGCGCAACAGGCGCATCCGGGGCTGGGATTCTGTCGCGCCGACATTTGCCAATGGCAGAGCCAGCGGCGCTTCGCACTGATTCTGGCCTGGGACAGCCTTTTTCACCTCCCGCTCAACGAGCACGAGCCAGTGCTGAGAAAGCTGTGTCGACTACTCGATGACAACGGCGTGCTGATATACAGCTTCGGCGACGCCGAGGGCAGCCACATCGACCAGTGGCACGGTCGCGATTTTCACTACAGCTCTATCGGTATTTCGGAAAATCTCCGCGTGCTAATGAGCGAGGGGCTGACCATCCTCCACTGCGAGCGCGATCAGCACCCGCAAACCCATGTCTATGTAATCGCTCACAAGCGCCAAAAAGACGAGGGCGCCAGCGCGCAGCGTCTGCTTTAATCACGCTTTTATCGACAAGAGACCGTGCGAATGAAAGCCCTTCTTCTCTGCCTTGGCGTGCTGGTGGCTGCTGAGTTTGCGGTGGCAGAGCCTGCGCCGCAGACCCATATTGGCCGCTACAATATCCTCGACGCCGATATTCACTACCGCAATCCGAATACCGGGGTGGCACTAGGCCAGAGCGAGACGCGGGAGCTGGTCATCCGACTTTATAACACCCGGGCGGTGAATCACGCTGATATCGTTGAGCAGCTCGCCCTGCAGAGTGATGTGAATCGCGGCGAGGGCTTTGCCAGCGCCAATCCCTATTATCCTCGCGCGGAGGAGGTCTCGATAGCGTTGCCCAAACCGCGCAGTGTCGTTCGCGACGGCAAAACGGTTCACAACCCGGAGGGTTACGCTGATATTGCTGAAGGCTACGAGCTGGAAAATGGCCGTCCCAATTACTTCCAGCAACAGCGCGTCAGCCAGTGGTTCAGCGACGTGAGTCACGGCAAGGCTGTGGCGCAGGAGGTGTGTGCGGTAAAGTTTACCGATGCAGCCCAGCAGCGCTATGAGCTGAAAACCTTCGCCAATGGCGAGGCAGCTAAACAAGCGGGCTGGACCATTACGCATCAGTACCACTGCGGCACGTGCTCGACGCTACAAGATCTAGCGGCTTACATGGGCATTCCCGATCAAACGACACCGGTGCGCGCCTGTACCAAGAAGGGGCGAGGGCAGCTCAGCAAGCTGGACGACGTTAAGCAGTGCATTATCGAGGAAGTGGGCTTCACAGAAATGTGTGCGGAAAGCTGGGCGTACAACGGCATTCATACAGGCGCCGAATGTGCTCTGGACTGTATGCGCAGTTACGGGCGCGATGCCTGGTTGTCGCCGCTGTTGCGCGGCGTTTTCAATACCATGGTGAAAGGCGAATTTAGTGCCTGCCCCGCGGATGTGGAAAGCGACGACCCAGCCTTGCGGGCCATCCTTCAGGCCAATGGCTGCCCGCTGGAGAATGAAAAAACCGGTAAGCTCAATGCCTGCTTGTGGTGTGACGAAAAAACCTCCGGCCCCGGGTTTAAGTACACCGCTGCGCGGACGCGGCGTGGCTCGGGCTTGCCCTCGGCCATTCCCCGTCCCAATGATCGCTTATTTTACGAGGCTGATCACAGCGCGTATTTCAATGACTGAGCAGCCTGCGATTAGTGTTTGTGGAGAGAAAACATGATGCCCATTATGCTGGGGATCTCGCTTGCGGTGGTGATCGCGGCATCTGCACGCTGGATGCAGTTTGACCGGGATAGAAGCTTTTACCCCACCGTGTTAATTGTGATCGCCAGTTACTACCTTTTGTTTGCCTGTATGGCTGGGCAAGCTGTTTTTGAGGAGGCGCTTGTTGCGCTGGTGTTTACCGCAGCGGCCTTGCTTGCCGCGTTTTACTGGCCGCTGGGGGTGGGCATTGGCATCGCGTTGCACGGCATATTCGATATTCTCCACGACGGCCTTATCGACAACCCCGGTGTACCGATCTGGTGGCCAGCCTTTTGCGCAGCGGTGGATCTTACCTTGGGCGCTTGGCTGGTGGTCTATTCGCGTAGGGCGCCGCAGAGTCGTCAATAACCGCCGGGGTATTACAGCCGCGATTACCGGGCGCCGATCGCTGGCTGATTTGCATCTTCAGATTTCACCGAGCGGTACGGGAGGTTTTGCGTGGAGCTACTGCTAATTGTCACCGCTGGATTTGTTGGTGGGGCGATGAATGCACTGGCGGGCGGCGGCAGTTTTGTCACCTTACCGGCACTGGTGTTTGCCGGATTGCCGCCGGTAATGGCGAATGCCACGGGTACAGCGGCGTTGCTGCCCGGCTATATCATGAGCGCCTGGCGCTTTCGTCGCGATATTCATGCGCCTGCAGGCCTGTCTTGGTCACGTCTGTTAGGGATTAGCCTACTGGGTGGCAGCCTTGGCGCGGCGCTGTTAACGGTCGGCGACCCGCAGTGGTTCGCGCGCCTGGCGCCCTGGTTGATACTGCTGGCAACCATGCTGTTCGCTCTGGCCCCTTCATTACTGGCTTCCGTCCGCGAGGTTAGGCGACCTCTGGCTCTTAGCAGTGTGTTTGTGGTGTGTCTCTATGGCGGCTATTTCAATGGTGGTTTGGGAATTATTTTGTTGGCGGCCCTGGGCTTACTCGGGCAGCGCAATCTGCACAGCATGAACGGGGTGAAAAATGTGTTGTCCGCGGTGCTAACTGCTATTGCGGTGTTGGTGTATGCGGCGGGTGACATGGTGGCGTGGGCGTCGTTCCTGCCGATGGCGCTGGCCGCTATTGTTGGCGGGTATGCGGGTGCCGCGTTGGCCTATCGTATTCCGGCGTCGTGGTTACGTGGCGGTATTGTGGTGGTGGGGCTGGTGATGGCAGCGGTCTTCTTTCTTCGTTTGCCTGCGTAAGATTTATTACTTGCATTGTGATACCTTTTTCTGCCCGCCCGTGAGCGGTGAACCGAGAGGAATAAGGAGCAGAAATGGACGCGTACCTATACGACTGTTTGCGCAGCCCGCGAGCCAAGGCCAAAGCCGAACAGGGGAGTTTGGCGACGATGCCTCCGCACGAGATGGTTAGGCAGTTGTTGTCGGCCATGGAAGGGCGTCACCCGGGCGTGCGAGAGTCGGCTCAGCAGCTGCTGCTGGGCTGTGTCGGTCAAGTGTCCAGTCAGGGCGGCAATATTGCCCTGGTCAGCAAAATGGCCGCAGGGCTTAGCGACAGTGCAGCCGCTTACACGCTGAATAACTACTGCGTATCGGGTCTCACGGCCATTAGCCAGGCGGTGCTGGCAGTACAGGCTGCCATGAGTCATATGAGCCTGGCGGGCGGCGTCGAGAATCTAAGCCAGGTACCTTTTATGGCCGACCGTGCCAGCTATTACAGTGACACTAGTCTGCCGCGCAAGGGTCGATTCATTCCTGTTCCGGTGGCCGCCGACCTGTTGGCCAGTCAGTTTGATGTGACGGTTGAACAACTCAATGCACAGGCATTGCGCTCCCACCAGCGAGCGGCGGCTACGCAGCAACAGGCGGCGTTCAATGCGTCGCTGGTGGCGATGACGTCGGCCGACGGCAGTGTGCTGGCAGATCGCGACGAAGCGATTCAGGCGCAGCTTTCTGCTGAAAGCCTGGCGGCGATGCCGCCGGCCTTTGCCGACTTTGCCAAGCCCTATGCTGAGACGCTGCATGGCCGCGCATTGGAAGCGCGACACAGTTTTGCGCATATGCCGCCCATGGTGGATGGTGCTGCGGTGGCGTTGATCGGCCCGGCGAATTTGCCGTTGGAAAGCGCGCCGCGGGCCCGCTTCATTGCGCTGTCAGAGCACTGCGGCAGTCCTGAGGAGTCCCTGACAGGCGGCTTTGCGGCGATGGAGCAGGTGCTGAGTCGCGCGGGTTTATCGCTGGACGATATCGATGTTATCGAGATGATGGAGGCCTTTGCCGTTGTGCCGGCGCTGTTTGAACAGCGCTATCGCGTTGACCCCAGTAAAGTGAATATTACTGGCGGCCACCTAGCAAAAGGGCACCCAATGGGCGCCACCGGTGCGGTACTATTGTCGTGTTTGGTGGATGCGTTGGAACAGCGCGATGGCCGCCTGGGGATGGTCGTTGCAACCGGAGCCTCGGGTATTGGCGCCGCTGTCATCATAGAGCGACTGTGACGATAACGGTGACTGAGCGCGCGGCGGCGATGATATTGAGGAGCGAGTGTGAGTCTTAAATTGGCATTTGGCGAGGGCGATGCGTCCTACAAAGCGGCGGGGGAGTTGGCGGGCATTACTGCGCTGGTCGATGATTTTTACGCCGTTATGGACACCGAGTCCCATGCGGCGGTAATCCGCGCCATGCACCCTGACGACCTGTCCTCTTCGCGCCAGCGCTTGAGTTATTTTCTGTCGGGCTGGTTGGGCGGGCCGCGCCTGTATCGCGAGCACTTCGGTGCGATCAGTATTCCCGATATCCACAAGCATTTGCGAATCGGGTCAGAAGAGCGAGACCAATGGCTGTGGTGCATGCAGCGCGCACTGGATCGGCAGGACTACCCGCCGGAGTTCAAAGAATATTTGCTCGCCCAGCTCAGTATTCCTGCTGAGCGGGTTCGCCAGCGCAGCCAACTAGAGCACGCCGCCAAATCGGGTTGAATCCTGGCGGCCTTGGTCGGTCACAGTATTGATCTCGCCAAAAAGGATGCCGCGATGAGTGAGCCAGAAGAATCCGCGAAGAGCCGTCACAGCCGCCAACAGAGTAGCCGCCTGGAAGAGCAGTTACTGCTGTTGTGGGATCTGTTGGTGATATTGTTAGTGTCGGCCAACCTGCTGCTTATTGTCTTCGATAGCCTGTTTATTTTCGCGCCGTTTAACCAGTTTTTAGCTGACGTGTTGCCTGCTTTTCATCAGCACTATACCGATCAGGTGCATGCAAATTTCCAAGTTATCGACTTACTTTTTGTGGCGGTGTTTGTCTTCGACGTCGTTTTGGGCTGGGGCTTGGCAGCGTGGGAGCGCCGCTATGAGCGCTGGTGGTTTTATCCCTTTGTTCACTGGTATGACGTGCTGGGTTGCATACCCCTGGCGGGCTTCCGCTGGCTGAGAATATTGCGGGTGTTTTCGATATTGTTCCGCCTGCAGCGTCTGGGCCTGATTCATGTTCAGCAGTGGCCCGCCTACGGCATTGTGATGCGTTACTACCGCATTTTGATTGAAGAGCTCTCGGATCGCATTGTCGACAATGTGCTCTCCGGCGTTCAGTCTGAACTGCGCAGTGGTGCGTCGGAGCTACCTGACCAAATTTTGCAGAAGGTCATTGCGCCGCGTCGGGAGCCGTTGTCATCGGCGCTGGCCGGGCGCATCGGTACAACGGCAAATACCGTCTACGGGCAGCGCCGCCAGGATATTCATCGTTACGTTACCGAACTTGTGCAGCGCACTCTTGCGCACAATGCGGCGGCGCAGCGCCTGGATCGGTTGCCGGGCGTCGGCGATGCCATTATCGAGGCACTGGAGAGTATTCTGGTCAGCGCCAGTTGCGACACCATTGATGAGTTATTTGGCTACGGCGACAACAACGCGGCTCTGGGTGGAGAACTACTGGAGAGCTTGGTGCGCAGTGTTATCGATGACCTCGTCGATGAGCGCCGCGCTAGACCGCGAGATTTCGGCCCCGCGCTTGATGAGGTGGTCAGTCTGTTGCGCGCCCAGGTGCGACGCAAGCGCTGGTTGGAGGAAGATGGTCGCAATCAATAATAGAGTTGATAATCAATATCATTTGCAATAGCATGCTGCGCTCTTTCGTTAGATCATGGAGCGTGCAGTATGTCGTCTTGGCGGATTTACACCGGGCCACTGGCCCTGAGTCTTACTTTTAGCCCCCCTATTTTTGCCAATGACCACTTGGAAACCGTCGAGGTATACGGCCAGCGCGATGCCGCGCAGTACGGCCTTAGTGATGGCGAGACGGCTACCCGCCTGGGGTTGTCGGTATTGGAAACCCCCCAATCGCTAAGTGCGATCAGCCGTTCGCAACTCGATGATTTCGCTCTGCACAATCTCAATGACGCGCTGGCAAACCAGGCGACGGTTCAGGTACAAAGTATCGAAACCGATCGTACCTACTACACGGCTCGCGGCTTCGATATCACCAATTTTCAGCGCGACGGCATCGGCTTGCCGCTCAGCTCAGGTAGTGTTTATGGCAGTGTCGACTCGGCGCTCTTCGAGCGTATCGACGTGCTGCGTGGTGCCAATGGCTTGATGTCGGGGGCCGGTAATCCCTCGGCCACGATCAACTTAATTCGCAAGCGCCCTAGTGATGACCTCGCACTTTCGGTGGCCGCGACGCTGGGCTCTTGGAACACTCGGCGTTTAGAGTTGGATGCTGGTGGCGCACTTGCCGTAGGCACTCGTGGCCGCTTGGTCGCCGCCATTGAAAAAGGCGAGTCGCATTTAGATCGCTACGAAACCTACAATCGCGTTATCTACGGGGTGATTGAACAGGACCTCGCCAGTGCCGGTCGCTTAACCGCGGGCCTCACCATTGAAGACCGCCAGGCAGACAGTCCGCTTTGGGGGGCGCTGCCGATGAACTACAGCGATGGCAGCCAGACAGACTACGACGTGTCGACAAGTACCTCGTCAGATTGGGCATATTGGGATAATCGCAACCGCAGTGCCTTTGTCGAATGGTCGGTGCCGGTTGCTGAAGACTGGCAGTTTAAAGCGGTGTATCAATACGACGACACCGATAGCGATAGCCACCTGTTTTATATGTATAACTTGCCGGACCGGGCGTCTGAGTCAGGCATGATTGGGTATGCCAGCGAATACACGCTGGATGATCGCCGCCAGCAGCTAGATGCCTACATGCAAGGGCGTTACACGCTGTGGGGGCGTGAACACGACGCTGTTTTCGGCGTTAACTATGCGCAGAGCAATATTGAAGATGTTTCCCTGTATGACTACACCAATGGCTTCCCCGCGATAGGCGATTTTTCGCAGTGGCGGGGACGCGCGCCGACGCCGAATTTTGTCGATGGCCGCACGGGCAGCGACTGGCAGGATGTTCAGCAGGCGGCTTACGCGGCGAGCCGTATTCGACTGAGCGAGCAGTTAAGCTTTATTGGTGGCGCCCGGGTGTTGGACTGGCGCAGCAAGGGCGACAGTTACGGGAAGTCGAAGGCGACGCGGGCCAGCGGCAAGATACTGCCCTACAGCGGTGTGGTGTATGAATATGCCGATAATCACAGTGCCTACCTGAGCTATACCGAAACGTTCATGCCCCAGCGCGACCTGGATCGCAATGATGACCGTTTAGACCCCGCCGAAGGGAGCAATACGGAACTGGGCTTGAAGTCGGCCTTCTTTGACCAGCGCCTAACCGTTGCCGTGGCGCTATTCCAAGCCAAACACCAGCACGTTGCCGAGTCGGATGGTTTTGACACAACGCTGGGGCGTAACGTCTATGTTGGTCGCGACTATCAAAGCGAAGGCCTGGAACTGGATGTCTACGGCCAGATCACCGAGGGCCTGTCGGCGAATGTCAGCCTTACCCAACTGCGTATAGAGGATGAAGAGGGCGATACGGCCCGGCGCTTTGTGCCTAAGCGTATTCTTGCTGCGGCGCTGAGCTATCAATTGCCCTGGGCGTCGAAATGGAAGGTGGGTAGTTCCGTGCGATGGCAGGATGATACACGCCGGGATACTAAAGATGGAATGCGTGTGGAGCAGGAGGCGTATTCCGTTGTGAATGCCTTTGTCAGCTATCAGTATGATGAAACGCTGAGCATCGCCATCAATGGCAATAACCTCGGTGATGAAAAATACCTGAACAGCCTCTATTGGGACCAGGCGTTCTATGCCGCGCCTCGCAACGCGTCGCTGACGGTGCGCTGGAACTACTGACATGAATAAGTGGCTGTTCAAATGGCACAGCTGGTTGGCGCTGGCCGCTTGCCTACCCTTGGTCATTATCTGTGCGACCGGCAGTGTCCTCGTGTTCAAGCACGAAATTGACCGCCTGCTGATGCCCGAAAAGGTAAGGGTTGAGGTGGCCGGGCCGCGGCAGTCCCTGGATGCATTGCAAACGGTGCTGCACCAAGGTTTGCCGAATCATGAAATCGTCGGCTGGACGCTGTTTGGTGATCCACAGCGTGCCGATCAGGTGTATGTGATTGCGCACGGCAGCCGAGACTGGCTGTATACCTTGGTAGATCCCTATCGCGGTGAAATATTGGCGCCAGCGGTGGCCACCGATCACTACCTCAGTGACTGGTTGCTGGAGTTGCACTACACCCTGTTGTTGGACGATGCCGGCATTATCGTGAGTGCGGTGGTGGCGGTCGTGCTGTGCCTGCTTGGTATTAGCGGCCTGATTCTGCATCGCAGGTTTTGGAAAAATCTGTTCACCTTGCGCCGCCACGGTCGGCGCATCGTCTACTACAGCGACCTGCACAAGTTGAGTGGTGCGCTGGCATCGCCGGTATTGTTGGTGCTCGGTATTACCGGAGGCTATTGGAATATCGCGCACAGTATCGAGGAATACCAAGAGCATGCCGATGGCCACGAGCATCCGATAGTTGAAGGGCCGATGTACAGTCGCGACCTGTCGCTGGATGCCTTGCTTGCCAAGAGTCAGGCACAGTTGCCCGGCTTTACGGCCCGCTACGTGTCCCTGCCCTGGGAGCCCGGTCGGGCGATCCGTTTCTGGGGTGACGTTGGCTCGGCTAATCCTCTGCTGAGTGAATACGCGAGCAGCGTCGGTTTCAATGCCGATACGGGGGAGGCATTAGCGGCGAGCGACATTCGAACTGCTGGGGTGGGGGCAAAAGTATTGGACAGCTTTCGGCGCCTGCACTTTGGTAACTTCGCCGGGCTGACCAGTCGCGTTATATGGAGTGTGCTGGGGTTGGCGCCGCTACTGTTGGCTTTCACCGGCGGCTATCTGTGGTTGACGCGACGCGCCAAACGACGCCGCGCCAGCCATAAGCGCCGCAGCAAGCAGCGAGCGGCGGCAGGCGTCTCTACCCGCGCCGCGCTCGGTCGGGATTAGCGGTTTCCATTTGCTGGCCGCGCACTGCGGTTGCCGTCAGCGGCGGGGCGGCGTCGACGCCGTCTCGCTTGCGGTGGGCGCTGTCCGTCCCGGTGCTCCGGGCGGGGTTTGCGGTTTTGCTGTGGCTTACGGCCGCGCCCGGGGCGCGCGTTCAGGCGCGATTCCGGCAATACGTGGCTTGGCTCAAAGCCTTCAATTTCTTCGCGGCGCAGCAGTTGTTTGATCAGGCGTTCAATGTCGCTGAGTTGATCAAATTCGTCGGCGCTCACCAGTGAAACGGCTTGCCCGGCGGCGCCGGCGCGCCCCGTGCGACCAATGCGGTGCACGTAATCTTCCGGCACATTCGGCAGGTCGACATTCACAACGTAGGGCAAGTGACTAATGTCCAAACCGCGCGCGGCGATATCGGTGGCCACCAGCGCTTGAATCTTACCGCTTTTAAACTCTGCCAGCGCTTTGGTGCGGGCATTCTGGCTCTTGTTGCCGTGAATCGGTGCCGAGGGAATGCCGCGTTCGTCGAGAAAACGGCTGAGTTTATTGGCGCCGTGTTTAGTGCGTGAAAACACCAGTACCTGATGCCAGCCATTCTCTTCGATTAATTTTGCCAGCAGTGCCGGTTTGCGTTTTTTATCGACCGGGCATATCCATTGTTCAACGCGTTCGGCGGTGCTGTTTGGCGGCGTTACCGACACTTCGACCGGATTGTTAACAATGCCCTTGGCAAGCTTGCGAATATCATCAGAGAAAGTCGCAGAAAACATCAAGTTCTGTCGCTTGGCGGGCAGCAGTGCCAGAATTTTGCGAATGTCGTGAATAAAGCCCATGTCCAACATGCGGTCGGCTTCATCCAGCACCAGTACTTCCAGTTCGTCAAAGCGAACAGCATTTTGTTGGTACAAGTCGAGCAGGCGGCCAGGGGTCGCCACCAAAATATCAACGCCTTTGCGCAGCTTCATCATCTGCGGGTTGATTTTTACGCCGCCGAAAACCACCGTTGAACGCAGCGGCAGGTTCTTACCGTACTTGTGAACATTGTCGCCGATCTGGGCGGCGAGTTCGCGAGTCGGCGTTAGAATCAATGTGCGCGCCTGGTTGGAGGACGCGCGCTTTCCTTTCGAGAGTATTTCCAATATCGGCAGGGTAAAACCAGCGGTTTTGCCGGTGCCGGTTTGCGCAGCAGCCATGACATCGCGGCCGTCGAGTACGGCGGGAATCGCTTTCGCTTGAATAGGTGAAGGTGTGCTGTAACCGCTATCGGCAACGGCTTCTAGAATCGGGGCCGACAGGCCCAGGGAAGTAAACTGCATAGATCGTCTCAATGTGGAAGGCGCAAGGGCGAGTGGCCGATGCCAGTCGCGCGGGCTTCCTGTATTCAAAACCGCCGATTTTGGCGGCGGGCTAGCTTACGCGATAACGCGGGGCAGCACCAGATAAACGGCTAAAATTTAAACAGTGCAGGCGGGGTGCGCTGGAAATCGACAAGCCCCGCGAATGCGGGGCTAGGGCGTGTCATGGCCAAAAGCCACTTTCGCTTAGAAGCTGTAGCTAACAGACAACCGTATATCTCGCCCAGCCTCCCAGGGGCCGGCAACCAGCTCATAGCCGGGTATCGCTGTATAATCACCAACACTGGAGTGATCGCGATAGTGTTTATCAAGCAGATTGATAACGGCAACGTTAAGGCTTAGCGCCTGAGTTGCTTGCCATTCAGCGAAAATATCAACCGTTGTGTAAGAGTCTTTGCTGAGCTGATACAGCTCGGGCACCCAGCCTTCATTCACGTCTTGATAAAGCGTATCCATCTTTAATTCTTCCACGTGGACGATATTTATACCGGTTTTTAGATCCGGTCTAGGTGTGTAGTCCACCCCGAAATTCCACGTGTCGCCGCGTGAGTTCCCCAAATGCCTGAATTCATAGGCACTGAGTTTTATCGAGCTAAAGTCTTGGGTGTAGTAACCCGCTTTTGGGTCGAACTCAGAGTCAACATCGGAATATCCAGCGAAAATGTTGAAGTTGCCCCAGCGGTAGGCCATATCCAATTCGAATCCGCTGGTTTCTACGGTGCCCGCGTTGTCGTAGAGGTTGCCTGAGTAAAGCTGGTTAAAGATAACGTCGTCAATTTTGGATTCGAAAATCGCTAATTTCACGTTGAGGTTTTCATCCGAATACTCTGCGGAGGCTTCAATATTCGAGACCGTTTCTCCTTTCAGATCATTGTCAACGGCGACGCCCACACTCGGTTTTTCTATCGTAAAGCCGTCGCCAACTTCTTTGCCGCGATACGCTTCGGCGTAACCTACGCCCAGCACCCAGTGCTCGGTAAGCTCGTAGGATAGGCCCGCATTTAGGCTGATATCTGAATCATCAAACTTACTTGGCTCTCCTGCATCACCGGGTAAAACCTTCTGCTCAAATTCGTAGTCGTCGTAACGAACGCCATAGCTAAGCAATAGCTGGTTTGTTAACTGAGAGTGGGCTTGGGCATAGATTCCAAGTACGTTGCCTTCTTCTCTAGCATTGAGTGGATCGCCGCTGTCAACTTGGTCATCCCGATAGTCCACACCATAAACAAGCCGGTGATCACCTAGTTGGCTGGTATTTCTAACATCAAAACCCGTGCTGCTAATCTCCGTAAACCAATCAAAGCGCCCTCCGGAAAATGATGAGGAGGTGTCGTACAGTGTGGCTTCTACGCTAAGCAGGTTACCTTGGTGCAGGGCGTAGTTTGCAACGTAAGTCTCTCGCTCTGCTTCGCTTGCATAGAGTGTCTCGCCAGGCTGAACATGCCAGTTGGGGCGGGCGCTAAAGTCGGCTTCTTCGTTACGGTTTTCATAACTCAGTGACAGCGACTGATTATCGCTGATACGTCCATTAACCTTGAGGAAGCCCAGGCTCTGGTCAGAGGCGGTTCCCAGAACTTCGTCGCCGTTTCCGTCTTCAAAGTTCTCGCGGTTGGTGTCGTTGTAATAGGCCAGAAATCCCCAGTTTTCAGCCAAGCGGCCGTATAGTGAAATGCTGTATTGATCGCCGTCGTTGGTGAAGTGGCTGGCTTTTACCTTACCCCCGAAGGCGTCACCCGGAGCGAGTAAATCATCAACATTTTTAGTTTTAAATCGAATCGCACCCCCGATGCTACCGGCGCCCGAAGTTGCTTCTCCAGCACCTGCCTGCACTTCCACTTGTTTTAATAGATCCGGGTCGATGGTGACGCGGCCAATATGGTGAAACAAGGTGGATGTTTGTGGTGCACCGTCAACCGTAACGTTGACGAAATTGTCTTCTAGGCCGCGGATATAAATCTTTTGCGCTATCCCTAAAGAGCCGCCTACGCTCACAGAGGGTGTGTGTCGAAAAACATCAACTAAGTCTTGCGCTTGATAGGACTGAATCTGGTCAGCGGTAATTAATGCATTGGTTGCCTGGCCTACAACAGCCACGGTTTCGATTGTGGTTTCTTGTTGCGTTTCTGGTTCCTCTTCGGCGAAGGCTGCAGTAGATAGCCCGCTCGCCGCCACAATCAGTGTCGTCAGTGCTTTTGTTCTCTTGGGAATGTACATCTTGACTGGTCCTGCTCTTGAGATATTGATGCAAATGGTAATGTGAATTATACTCATTTGCATCAATGCCGCAATACAGCCTTCGCGTTAGATTGTTCTGCCCGTCGTGATAGGGGGGCTTTTGGGCTTGCTCTTTTCAGATTTATCTAAGTCTAAGTAATAAATTCAGGTGGTTAGCCAGGTGAGACGATCTCCAACTTCCCTTATGTCGCGAACGGCAGCGGGCCTATTTGGCGGCTTTATTGTTGCGAATGCCGTGGGAGCGGCTCTGGCGAAGATTGCTCCAATGCCTCAAGCCGATGCGGCTGTGATGGCAATGATGCTTGGCTTCCTTATATTTGCATTGGCGGTCCTTTGGGCGTTTTCCGCAACATCTGCCGGGGCGGCGTGGCTAGGGTTGTCTGGAGCGGCGTTTGTGTCGCTCTCCATGTGGGGGCTGCTGAGTTTCTGATGAACTTTCGCCACTCAATGACCTGGTTGCATACGTGGACCGGGCTAGCCCTAAGCTGGCTGCTGTATTTCATGTTTATTACTGGTTCAGCCGGGTATTTCGATGAGGAAATTACCCGCTGGATGCAGCCGGAAATCCCTGTTCAGCAATCTGAGTTTGATGCGGATACATTGATCCCGGCAGCACAGCGGCAATTGCAGG
Organism: uncultured Spongiibacter sp.; assembly: GCF_964011655.1. Lineage (NCBI taxonomy): Bacteria > Pseudomonadati > Pseudomonadota > Gammaproteobacteria > Cellvibrionales > Spongiibacteraceae > Spongiibacter > uncultured Spongiibacter sp. The sequence continues at coordinate 57,530 of NZ_CAXGPO010000007.1, forward strand.
AGTTGGCGCCAAGCGCAGATGAGTGGTTTATAGAGCTTCCTCAGGGGCGGCATCCCTATTTTAAATTGTGGTGGCATAACCCCAGGGTAGAGGCTGACGAAAAAACCACTGCAAGTCACCCTCCCGGGTGGCATGAACTGACCCTCGACCCAAACACCGGGGCGCCTGTCCAAGTCAGGGAAACCGCCGGCGGCGAGTTTTTATATCGCCTGCATTACTCCCTGCACTACATGCCCAAAGAGCTTGCCTATTGGCTTACCAGTATGGCGGCAATGTTTATGCTTGTCGCACTCATCACCGGCGTGGTTATTCATCGCAGAATCTTTGTAGATTTATTCACTTTTCGTCGCGCTAAACGCCATGCGTCCTGGCTGGATATGCACAACCTGCTGGCGGTTCTCCCTCTACCTTTCCATTTAATGATTACCTACAGCGGCCTCATTTTACTGATGTTCACCACTATGATCGCTATTCCAGTATCGAGTTACGGGCCCAATCCGGAAACACTTAAAGCTGTATACGATACGGTCTTTTCAGAGCCTGAATACCAGGAAGCTAGCGGGACGGATGCGGCGACGGTTTCGCTACTGGATGTTTATCAAGAAGAGATAGCCGCGAATGAAGGTATCGCTATCGCCCATATTGGCGTTGAGCACCCTGGTGATGTAAACGCCGTTATCGAGATTTCGAGCATCGCGGAGCGAGGGCTCGAAGGCAGGAATGAGAGTTTGTATCGGGGCCTGGATGGCTCGCCCTTTGACGCACCTGAAAATCACAACAAGCAATCCGCTGTTGTAGCGTTTTATAAGGCGATGGAGAAATTGCACGAAGGCTTGTTTGCTTCCAGTTTCTTGCGCTGGATGTATTTTCTATCCGGGTTAATGGGGGCGGGAATGATAGCAACTGGCGCCATTTTCTGGGCGGTAAAGCGGCGTTATAGCCATAGCAAAGCGGGCCTAAATCCTCGGGGACTTGAACTGGTAGAGGGCCTGAATATCGGGACTGTGGTGGGGTTGCCGATCGCTATTGCCGCTTACTTTTGGGCCAATAGGTTGATACCTGTCTCTCTCGAAACAAGGGGCGACTGGGAGGGGCATTGCCTGTTTTTAGTCTGGCTTGCCATGCTGATACATCCGTTTGTCAGGCGAGGAAAAATCACCACAAGAGAAGCGTGGATTGAACAACTTAACCTGGCTGCAGCTATTTATATGCTGATCCCCGTCGTTAATATTGCCACGTCAGACCACCATGTATTGGTCGCGCTGAAACATGGAGATTGGATTTTAGTGGGGTTTGATTTAGCTATGGTCGGTATTGCTCTCGGGTTTGCTTCTGCTTCGATGATAATGAGCAGAAAGCACCGTGAAGCGATAACGTTAACGGCGGGAAGTAGGGCGGGGGTATGACTTTCCTTGCCAGTTTATTCTGCCTGCTTGGAGTGATCGTTTTAAGCCTTTCGAAAAAACGGCTGCGTAAAGATGGTTTACCACGGTATAAGGCGCTCACCTTGGCTGAGGTGCGCAGCCTCATCGTTATTGGTCTAAGCCTGCTGTTAACGTCGCTGGTAATTTTCATACGGACTAAAGGGCTTGGCTTGGGGCTGACGTATGCTTTTGGCTGGTTCGCAATGTCAGGCCTGTCACTTACCGTTTTGCTGAGTTATGTGCCACGTGTGAGCCTTTGGCTTTTTAGTGGGGCGCTGCTTTTATTGCCCGTGAGCATTGTTTTCGTCACGTGATTGGGCGTCACTGATTTTCCCTATCGCTAAGCGGTTGTATATGCGCTATGCAGGTAACGCCGGATAATACGGTCGAGGCGATTACCGTCGCGCATGACACCCCCCGATCTTTCTATTTGTTTAAGCTGAAGCAGTTGCGCTGGATGCGTGCTTGCTTTGGTCGGCTAAATACCTGTCGCTGGCGTGGGCCGATCTTGCAGGCTCCCCGGCTGAGAGGGCGGTTATATGTCAATAGCCGGTTTTAGCGGGTATAATTTGGCCACTCATCTAGGGTGTGGAAGATACCACAGTCGCGAATGGTTCCATGCTCTCTCGCCAAGGCGAGTCGTAAAGGGTTTAAGCCGAGCTTGAACCCTTTTTTGATGGGGTGGTAACCGTCCGCCCCGCCCCAGACTTCTGTATAAAAATTTCGGACCGAGCCCATGTCAGAGCAGTCGCTAGATCAGCAAATCGCCAAGCGTCGCACCTTTGCGATTATTTCCCACCCCGATGCCGGTAAAACCACCATCACTGAAAAGTTGATTCTGCTCGGCCAACTGATCCAGGTCGCCGGTACGGTTAAAGGTAAAAAGAACGACAAATCGGCCACCTCTGACTGGATGAGCTTGGAAAAGGAGCGCGGCATTTCCGTAACTTCATCAGTGATGCAATTCCCTTATCGGGACCGCATCGTCAATCTGCTGGATACCCCCGGGCACGAAGATTTCTCAGAGGATACCTACCGCACGCTGACCGCGGTGGATTCCGCGCTGATGGTGATCGATGGTGCCAAGGGTGTCGAGGACCGCACCATTAAGTTGATGAACGTGTGCCGCCTGCGAGACACGCCCATCCTCAGCTTTGTTAACAAGATGGACCGCGATATTCGCGACCCAATAGAGCTGCTCGATGAAATCGAAAGCGTGCTGGGGATCGAGGCTGCGCCAATCAACTGGCCCATCGGCATGGGAAGTGAGTTCAAGGGGGTATACAACCTCTACACCGATACCATCCATGTTTTTCAGCCTGGCAAGGGCAGTGTTATTGCTGAAGATATTCGTATCGACGGGCTTGAGAGCGACGCCGCCCGAGAACTGTTGGGCGATGAGTATGAGGATTATCTCGACGAAATCGAGCTGGTGCGCGGCGCCAGCCACGAGTTTGACCACGACGCCTATCTGGCGGGTAAGCTGACGCCGGTGTATTTCGGTACCGCGCTGTCGAATTTTGGTGTGCGGGAAATGCTGGATGGCTTTGTGGAGTGGGCGCCTGAGCCATTGAATCGCAAGACCGACCAGCGCGAAGTCGACGCCGGTGAAAAGGACTTTAGTGGCTTTGTTTTTAAAATTCAGGCCAATATGGACCCGAAACACCGCGACCGCATTGCCTTTATGCGCATCTGCTCGGGCACTTACAGCAAGGGTATGAAGATGCGCCATGTGCGCCTGGGTAAAGATGTAAAAATCGCCGATGCGGTGAGCTTTCTTGCCGGCGACCGCTCTCTGGTGCAGGAGGCGGTGTCTGGCGATATCATCGGCCTGCACAACCACGGCACTATTCAGATCGGCGATACGTTTACCGGCGGTGAAGAGCTGAAATTTACCGGCATTCCCCACTTTGCGCCTGAGCTGTTTCGCCGCATCCGGCTGCGTGATCCGATGAAGTCCAAGCAGCTGCAAAAGGGCCTTCAACAATTGTCTGAGGAAGGCTCTACCCAGGTGTTTATGCCTCAGCGCAACAGTGACTTGATCGTCGGGGCAGTTGGGGTGCTGCAGTTTGATGTGGTCGCCTACCGACTCAAGGACGAATATAAAGTTGAGGCGATCTACGAGCCGATCAACGTGTATACCGCTCGCTGGGTAGATTGCGACGATCCCAAAGCCTTTGACGAGTTCAAGCGCAAATGCGCCGAGAACCTCGCCATTGATGGTGGTGGCCACCTCACCTACCTTGCCCCGACAAGGGTAAACCTGTCATTGACCGAAGAGCGCCACCCGAAAGTCCGCTTCCGCGCGACCAGGGAACACTAGCGACAGGCGTCGGCGGCCTTTTGATAGGCCGCCATCAGCGACTGGCGGCCGCTCAAGCCGTTCTCGGTGCTGCGCATGGCGTTGATTTCTCCCAGACCAATCTCTCCGCTCTCTGTCATCGCTGAAACAATGCAATTGGCTTGGCGGCGAGTCATACCGGGGGAGGCTGAAATAAATTTGCTGGCGGCAGAGTCGAAGAATCGCTTGCCGGTAAGTGGCTCGTCATTAGTATCGGCAGAATTACTGCCCGAGCAGGCCAAGAGTGAAAGGTTAACGCCAAGCGCTAATAGGTAAGGTCTGGCTAGTTGCATTGAGAACTCCTTCCTTGGTGTTCTTGTCTTCTTTTGCAATCACCCTAGTAAGATAGGGGTATTCCCAAAATTTGGCAATTTTACTCGCCGCGCAATACTCGCTTCGCCCGGTTTGTTTTCTGTGAGTCAGTGTTCATATTCCATTCAGCTAGGTGGTGTAAGCTGCGTTTGCGGTGGCGTTTTGCGCTGCCGGACAATACAGCTTGGATTTAGTTGCGGTGAATATTGCTGCTCAGGGCGCTTGAGTTCTTTGCCGCCAAATCTAGACTGTGAAAGCGGTAGATCACCCATCGACTTGGGTGAGCGCTGAAAACGACCCTAGGGTCGTGGTGCGTAACAATACGAAAAATCAAATACCAATATCTGGGGATACATTATGTCGATTAAACACTGTGTTATTGCTGCCACCGTGATGTTTAGCAGCACTGTGGCTTTGGCTGACGACGATCGCGGTTTCTTTGGGCGCTTGTTTGGCGGCTCTAGCGAAGCGAGTGTTGAGGCAAATGCCGAAGTAAATGCCAGCGCTTCAGCAGAAGAAGCGAATCAGTACGGCAAAGAAAAAAGCGCTGAAATGAAGGCGAAAGCTGACGAGAAGCGCGCGGAAATGGAAGCGAAGCGCGAGGCAAAGCGCGCAGAAATGGAAGCAAAGAAAGCTGAGATGGAAGCCAAGCGCGCCGAGCGTGATGCCAAAGCTGAGCAAGAAGCCCAGGCACGTGCTGAAGCCCGAGCTGAAGCAAAAGCCGATGCAAAGGCGAAAGCGGATGATGCCAAGAAAGCGATTAAGGGCTTAGGTAATATTCGTGTGAACGCCAATGTAGAGGCGGGCGCCGAGTAAGTAGCGGCGGGCGTCTAAACTAGACGCTGCATATCGCGTTTAAGCATGTAAAATACGAAAGGGGCGCAAGCCCCTTTTTTGTGCCTGAACAGGATATATTGGGTGTCTTCCAGTAAAACCATCCGCCTAGATCGCTTTTTGGCAACGGTGACTGACTATTCTCGCAGTGATGCCAAGCGCCTAATTAAAGCCGGTGAGGTCAGTCTCGACGGCTCGCTATTGACCGATCCGCGAGCAGCAGTCGCCGAGGATGCCGATATCCGTCTGCGCGGGCAGCCACTGCGCAGTGCTCAGCCACGTTATTTTATGCTCAATAAACCGCAGGACTATGTTTGCGCAGCCCGCGATCGCAGACATTTAACGGTGCTGGATTTGCTCGATGAAGATAATCCCGAGAAGCTGCACGTTGCCGGCCGCTTGGATATCGATACCACCGGTCTGGTGTTGCTGACTGACGATGGCAATTGGTCTCACGCCGTTACTTCGCCCAAGCAGCGGTGTTGGAAGCGATACTGGCTGCGCACAGCCGAGCCCATAGCCGAGGCGGCGATAACAAAGTTCGCGAAAGGTATTTTCCTGAAAGACGACAAGCAGCGTACCTTACCTGCTGAGCTGGAAATTCTCGATAGCTGCGAAGCGCGCCTGCGTATTTGCGAGGGGCGTTACCACCAGGTTAAACGCATGTTTGGCGCGCTGGGAAATGCCGTTATCGAGCTGCATCGCGAGGCGATTGGGGGTATTGAACTCGATGAAACCCTGGAAGAGGGCGAGTACCGCCCGCTAACCGCAGAGGAGCGCGCAAGCGTGACGACACCAAATGAATGATGGGCCGCTGCAACAGCTCTATGACCGCCTGCCCGAACTCGCGGGCCCGGTTTGGTGGTTTGCCGACGAACAGGTCTCGGGAGAGCTGCCGGCCGCGCGGAGTGACTGCCACGTATTTAGTAATCGCTGCGATACCGCTCAGGCGCTCTCTGCCGAGGGGTTTTCCGTGTCGTTGGGCGACTTTGACGTGCCCGCAACGCTTGAGGCACCGCCGCAGACTATCGTGTACCGCGTGTCGAAAGAAAGGCCGCTGGTCAACATGTTAATCAACGCCGCGATGTCAGCGCTCCCGGTTGGGGGGCGCCTGCTGCTTAGCGGCTACAAGAATGATGGTGTGAAAGGCTACGCTGACAAAGCTGCCAAGGTATTCGATGCCTCGCGCCACATCGAAAAGTGCGACGCCGGTGCCTATGTTGCCACCCTGACCAAGCAGGGTGACAGCGATGCGAGGTTGCCAGATAAAGACTACCGGCAACTGCGGCTGATCCACGAGTCGCCGGCTATGTACAGCAAGCCGGGTATCTACGGCTGGCAGAAAATCGATCGCGGCAGCGCTCTGCTAATTGAGCAACTATCCGACGTGTTGGCGTCAATGGCGCGTGCCCCCAAACGGCTGGCTGACCTTGGTTGCGGCTATGGCTATCTCAGTATTATGGCCGCCCAACAACTTCCTGACTGCCAATGGTTGATGACCGACAACAATGCCACAGCGCTGCTCGCCTGCGAGAAAAATGCGAAAGTGCACGGTCTGACTGCAGACATCCAACTGGCCGATTGTGCCGATGGCCTCAGTGGGCCGGTGGATTTAGTGCTGTGTAACCCGCCGTTTCATCAGGGCTTTGCTATTGAAGGCGGCCTGATTGAGCGATTCCTAAAGGCCGCCGCGCGCTTGCTCAAGCGTAATGGCGAAGCGCTGTTTGTGGTCAACCAGTTTATCCCCCTGCCGCGCTATGCCGCAGCGCTGTTCACTGAGCATGAGCTGCTCTGCGAACAGGATGGCTTTCGGGTGTACCGCTTAAAGAAAGTGGCTGACTAACCCGCCCAGGGCTCGGGCTCTCTTAGGTCTTGGGCTGAGTCACTTGTTCTGTGCTGGCCGGTGCGGCGGGGTTGTCAGCAGGTTGCAGTAACTCCGGAGGTAGTTCGTCAGCGCTGGGAATTTCTTCCAAGGCGCCATCACAGGCACTCCCCGAATACAGCGCGCGCTTCATTAAACCCTGCGCGACCAGCGACAGACCGCCTGTATAAATGGCTGCACCAGTAGAGAGACCCGAGGTAAACATACCACCGGGGTCGGCCTCCACGCGCGGTTTGCTGAAGCTGCCTCCCAGTCGCACCAAGCCGGCGGCGGCGCCAACATTAATGCCAACGCCCTTGCGAGCGATGGGCGAAATACCGAACCGCAACTCTTCGTTGGCAAAATCGATATGGCCTGTACCGATAATCTTACTGGCCTCGGTTTCCAGAGCGATGCCGTCGTTGCTAATGAATTTGCCGTCATTGCCTTTAAAGTGCACGGCCAGACACTCGATCTGTGTGGTGCTGCGTTTTTCCCGAAAGGGATTGAGCTTGTTAAACGTTTCAGTGAGCACGTCGCTACCGATCAGGTTCAGCGCATTGCCCTTGGCCTCCAGGTCGGTAATTTTGATATCGACCTGGCCGTTGAGGGAGGCGGCCAGGTCAGCAGGGCTGTTTCCGCTGGCGCGCAGATTAAGGCGTATATCGCCAGTACCGCCGCGGATGCCCGCCGCTTTTTCTAAGCCGAGCTTGCCGTAGTCGCTACCGTCAACACGGATTTCACTGCGCAGTTGCGGGCGCTCGCCATTGGCGTCCAACCGCGCGGAAAGCTGGGCTTCACCGCCGTTGGTGAGAATGCGACTGTCGCTGAGAGTCAGCACACCTTTCTTCACGCTGGGCGCGAGAGAGGCTCGCTTAATGTAGGTGTAGCCGGTGTCGACATCTTGAAGATCAATGTTTAGCTGGCCTTCGAATTTATGCAGAGCATCAAAGGCGATGGGGTCTTTACTCAGCAATTTTTTGCTGCGCGGACGCGGCGTGCTGGTTTGCGTAGAAGCGCTTTCATTAGCGGGCGAAGTGAAGGCCATCGAGAGGTTTTTAAGGGTTAATTGGCCGTCCAGGTGGCCGTACTCCAAGGCCTCAGGCGTTTTGTATTCCAGCGTTACATCGGCCTGTTGCTCACCCAGTGAGGCGGAACTGTTTACCGTGTAGCCTTGCGCCTCACTGGCGAACTCCCCGGTTAGTTCCAGCGCGCCGGCTTCTTGCCAGGGCAGCTGTGCCAGTGCCCAAAGGTGTGCGCTTTGTGGCGCTTGCGCGCGGATCTTTAGCGCGTTGCCAGCCTTGCCGTTGAGGTTAACGTCACCTTCTATATCGATGTTTACGCCGCGCTCGCTTAGTGCCAGTTCTAAGCGGGCATCAGCGCCTTCGCTCTGCGGTGCCAGTGGCGTCAGGCGCAATTCCCCCGTTACGTCGTTTAGCTGGCGTTGGCTGGCCGCCTCACTTACCGTGGCAATACTAAAGTCCGCGGACAGCTGCTCGCCCGTTGTGGCGGTGACCTTCAGTGCATCCAGTTGCCAGCCGCTGGCGAGCAGTCGCTCGATCGCGAGTGTTGCTTTCACTTCTGGTTTGCTCAACCACTGCCAGTCCATCGCGGTCTCAGCTGGTTCTGCTGTCGCATCGGCCTGTGTTGACTCCTGCGGGGCGGGCGCGAAAATTTCCTGCAGTGCATCGATATTCAATGCGGGGCTGCTCAGCGTGGCGTCGACCTGCGAAAAATCAGTGGCGATGGTCAGTGTGCCAGACAGGGTGTTGTCGCCAAGGGCCAGGGTGGTGTCGCTGAGCTGGTAGCCATTGTCGATGACTAAGGTTGTGGCCAGGCGGCTTTCGGGAAGCGCAGGTGCTTGCTCCAAACCTGCCATGGTTGCCAGTGCCTCCAGGCGCTGCAAGGCGAGGGATAGGGCTATGCGGCTGCCGGATAGGTCCGGGCTTAGTGATAGACGGCCCTCGCTTTTCAGTTGGGCATCTTCATGTTCGATGGCGAGCTGATAGTCCAGCACACCGGCACTGGGATCAAACAACACGATATCCCCGCTCACCAAAAAATGGTGCTGGGCATAGGCCAGCTCCAATGAGAGGTGACCGTTCGCTGTTTCACTGCGCTCACCTCTTACCTCGGGCAGGTCGATGTGATAGCGCTCGCCGTCGGCGCGCAGAATGTGAATATGGCTGTCGAGCAGGACAATTTCCTGAAAATTAAAATCGCCCGGTAATTGCACGGGAGCAGGGGCGGAGGGCTCAGTATCTGGCGGAGCGGTTTCGCCGTTGCCACGCAGTTTGCTGGTCAGCCAGTTGAGTTCGCCCTCGCGGTTGTGCTCCAGATTAACGGTGAGCCCTTCACTGTGCAGCGACCAGAAGGCGCCGTCGTCAAAGGGGGAGGCGATAAGCTTCAGCGACAAGGAGTCTAGGCGTAACAGTGTCGGTTCGGGCCAGTCGGGATTGCGAAGCTCCAGCCCCTTCAGCTCCAGCCGCAGTGGGCTGCGGTGGGAACTGAGCGACTCGAAGGTGATGTCGAGGCCGGCAAAACGCTGGCCGCCCGTCGAGATTGCGCCCTGCAGAAGCTGTGGCTGAATAACAATGGCGGTGATGCCAATGATGATGAGTAGCAGTAAAACACTGACGCTAAGCAACAATTTTTTTAACATTGTGCGCTGGGCTGCCCCTGATTAACAATCCTAGTGGGTAGTGTGAGAGCTTCAGGATAGATGTGCAACGTCGATCACGTCGCTGAGAAAACAAAATGAAAAGGGTGCCCGTTTATGCAATGGCCGTCTCCTCTGACTCCCGCTGTACTGCTTCGTCGCTATAAGCGATTTCTCGCCGATGTGCGCCTGGAGTGCGGCACCGAGTTGACCGTACACTGCCCCAACACCGGTGCCATGACGGGCTGCGATACGCCCGGTAGTCGCGTGTGGTTGAGTTACAGCGACAACCCCAAGCGTAAGTATGCCTACACCTGGCAGTTGGTAGAGGTAGACGGTAACAAGGTGTGTATCCACTCGGCCTTGGCCAATAAGCTGGTGGCCGAGGCCTTGGATGAACAAGTGATAACAGAGCTTGCTGGGTTTTCAGGCTATCAAACTGAGCAGCGTTTGCCCGACGGCAGTCGCATCGACTTCGTCCTGGAGACAGCAAGTGGCCCCTGTAATGTGGAGGTTAAATCGGTAACCCTGTTAAGCGAGGGCGGAGGCGGTCGTTTTCCCGATGCGGTGAGCACGCGGGCGCGCCGTCACATTCGCGGCTTGCGTGAACACGTTGCCGCGGGCGGGCAAGCGGTGCTGCTTTTTGCGGTGTTGCACGAGGGGATTAACGCGGTGGCAGCTGCGGCGGATATCGACCCTGCCTATGCGCGCGAATTGGCTGAAGCTCAGCGCGATGGCGTGCAACTGCTGGCATATCGCGCGCAGATTGATGAGCAGGGGATGCGCCTGCAATCATCGCTGCCAGTGACGGCTTAGGGCGCCTGCTCGGCGAGTAATTCGTCGAGTAATAGCTCGCCATTTTCTACCCGGCAGCGCAGTGCCTGCAAAGATTGACCCAAGCAGGGACCGGAGACGCATTCACCAGACTCGATAATAAACAGCGCGCCGTGGGTCGCGCATTGGATCAGCGTTTCTTCCACGTCGAGGAATTGGTCTTCCTGCCAGTGCAGCTCAATGCCGAGGTGGGGGCAGCGATTGCGATACAGGTAAACCCCGCCATTACTGCGGACCGCAAACAGTGAGTGACCTTGATAGCTAAGGCCTTTAGAGCCGGGCTCGGGGATCTCGTCAAGGCGGCAAAGTACAGTCACAGTTCCTGGTCTCCGGCGGGGGCGGTCTGGACAAGTCGGTCATCACCTTCGCTATTAAAGGCGTGGCGTATCGCGGGCAGCATGCGATCCACGGCGTCGCGGCCCTCGGCAATGGCCTCGGCGGCATCGCCAAAGTCGAGCAAGCCGATGTGTCCCAGGCGCGGCCACAGCATAATATCCGCCGGTTCGCCGGCCAGGCGAGAGCGGGTAATGCGGTCCTGCATAATATTGATCGAGCTCATCATCACGCTGAGGGTGCCGGGCGCTTCTGGTTTTTTCTCGCTGGGGCTGCGCCAGTTGCTGGCCGCTTCTTTTACGCTGCTGGCAAAGCGGCTGAACGCGGCGGCGAGTTGCGATTCTTCGTCGCCCTCTCCGTCAGTATCCGGGCCGATAGCGGGGTGATCTTCCTCGGCCTCCTCCTCTTCGGCGATCTCCTCTTTGCGCTGCTGCTCGTTGTCGGGCGCGCGGGCGTCTCGCTCAATCTTGCGGCGGCCAACCAAGTCGCTGTTCAGGTCAACGCCAATGGTGATGTCGGCACCGAGGGCGCGGCACACCGACACCGGAACGGGGTTTACCAAGCCGCCGTCCACAAGCCAGGAATCGCGGTGAGCCACCGGCGTTAATACACCGGGCACCGCCATTGATGCACGTACGGCCTCCCACAGCGGGCCGCGCTGCAGCCACACTTCTCGGCCGCGTTGGAGGTCTGTTGCGACGGCGGCAAAGGGCAGCGATAAGTCTTCGATATTGGGGTTGCCGTATTCACTGATGAAGTAGTCGATCAGTCGTGTCGCGTGAGCCACACCGCCTGCGGCTGTCAGGCTAACACTCATGTAGTGGAAAACCTGGGCGCTGCTCAGTGTTTGAATCCAGGCTGAAAAATCGTCCAGATGTTCGGTGAGATAGCAGGCGGCAATCACCGAGCCGATGGAAGTGCCGACAATAATATCGGGCTTGATGCCCAGTTCTCCCAGGCGTTGAATAACGCCAATATGTGCCATGCCTCGGGCAGAGCCACTGCCCAGTGCTAACGCGATTTTTTTGTGGTCGGCGGTGTGAGCTTCCACAGTATTTTTGCTCCTGGTTTCGCCACTGAGTTGATGGCGTTACTATGATGCCATGACTTGAAAGGTGGACACTATCAGAACCCGCTACGACATGGACGATTACCGACTGACAGAAGCGCTCCTGTGTGGGCAAGACGAATCGCTGATGGTGGATGTGCTGGGCTGTCCCGTTCATCCCGCGATTGTTGCGCCCTTCGAAGCGCTGCGATCAGATGCCGCGCGCGCAGGCTTTGAGTTGAAAATTGTCAGCGGGTTCCGCGGCTTTGACCGACAGTTGGCGATCTGGAATGCGAAGGCCAGTGGTCGTCGCCCGCTGCTCGATAGCGACGGTCAGGCCCTGTGTTTTAACGAATTAAGCTGTGAGCAGTTGCTCGACGCTATCTTGCGTTGGTCAGCCCTGCCCGGCGCCTCCCGTCACCATTGGGGCAGCGACATCGACGTGTATGACGCCGCGGCGGTGGCCAGTGATTATGCGGTCCAGCTCAGCCCGCAGGAGGTGAACGACGGCGGTCCCTTTGCTCCGTTGCACGACTGGCTGGACCACCAACTTGCCAACGGTGCCAGTTACGGTTTCTTTCGACCCTATGCTGAAGACCGCGGGGGTATCGCTCCGGAGCGTTGGCATTTAAGCTATGCGCCGCTGTCGGCACGCTGTGAGTCCGCACTCACGCCAGGGCGATTGCGCCAGGTACTCGCCGAGGCCGATATCGAACTTAAAGAGCCGATACTGACGCACTTAGACGAGTTGTATCGTCGCTATGTTGCTGTGCCTAAAGAGGCATACCCTTCAGCGTATGCACCGCTGTTGGCAGTAGGAGAAGAATATTGAATTTAAGCGTCGCGCAGCTGTGGGCCGCTATGCAGGAGGAGGCCAAGGCCTTTGGTCGCAATGAACCCGTACTGGCCAGCTTTTATCACGCCAGTATTCTCAATCACGGTAGCTTTTCTGCCGCATTGAGTTTTCATATTGCCTCGCGCCTGGGCTGCGATTCGGTGCCCGCGATGCTGATACGCGATGTCGCAAGCGAGGCGTATGCCGCTGACCCCGAGGTGCTCGCCGCAGCCGTGGCTGATATTTGCGCCCACTACGATCGCGACCCCGCCTGTGACCACTACGGTATGCCCTTTCTGTACTTTAAAGGCTTTCAGGCGATTCAGGCCCACCGTATCGCCCATTGGCTGTGGCAGCAGGGGCGCGAGTCCTTATCGCTGTTTTTGCAAAATCGCATCGCCACCGTGTTCGATGTTGATATTCACCCGGCCGCGCGCATTGGCCGCGGTATTATGGTCGATCACGCCACCGGCGTCGTGATTGGTGAAACCGCGGTGGTGGGCAATAATGTTTCCATGCTGCACTCCGTGACCCTCGGCGGCTGCGGCAGTGGTCGCGGCCCACGGCACCCACACATTGAAGACGGTGTGTTGATCGCCGCCGGTGCCAAGGTGCTGGGCAATATCACCGTTGGTGAAGGCGCAAAGATCGCCGCGGGTAGTGTGGTGCTCAACCCTGTTGCCGCCCATACCACCGTGGCGGGCGTACCCGCGAAGCCGGTCGGGCGCCTGTCGCGAGAAATCCCCGCCCTGAATATGGATCAGAACATTAACGGCGACAGCTAGCGCCCATGCTCCTTTGAGCCTGAGCCTGAGCCTCAGGCGCGATTTTTGTGCGTCTGTGTCACGGTTTTTGTCGCAGCAGCTTGATAATTTCGTCAGAATGTTTAGATTACAATGTCTGCCAATAGTGACATTGCTGCTGCGGCGGTAGTGACAATGACATAAGAAAACAAAAAAGAAGCATAGATAAGGGGTGCGTGTGAGCGTTAAGTTGCTGGATAACAAAGCTTTTTATGGCTACCGGGTCCGCCGGACAGTGGCGGGTGAGCTCTATCAGGAGTATTTCTCCCTGAAGAAAGACGGTAAGCGCCTAGAGGGACGGGCGCAAAAGGCCATAGAGAAGCAAGCGATGGAACGCGATCAAGAATTAGAAGCGCAGCAAAAGCGCTTTCTGGAGGAAACCAAGGAAGAGCGCTGCTTCAAGCCCGATGGCAGCGTGCGCGGTATCAGCTATCTGTTGAAGACCGAGAAGAGTGGCAATTTGACGCCGATCTTTCAGGTGGGTGTGGCGTCAAAGGTCGAGAAAAAGACCGTGTGCACGAGTTTTTCACTCAATGCTCACGGCAGTGATGAGGCTTGGCATCGCGCGGTGGAAGCCTATGCGAAACATAAAACGATTCACAAAAACTCTAAACTTTATCAGCGCCTGTTAAGCGCCAAGCCCAAGGTGGCGTCTTAAGCGTTAAGCAAGCGGCCAAAGGTCTGTTGGCGCAGCGGTTTAATGGCCGCTACTGCCAGCACGACCAGCGCGGCCACTGCCAACCACTCGGGCAGCATGCTGTGCTGGTGTGCCTGCCCGCCGCTAATCTCCCAGTTAAACAGACTCACCAATTGGTCTAGCAACAGACCCGCAGCGATACTAATGGTGCTTACCGTACCCAGATAGGCAACGAGTGCGCGGCGTCCCAGTTCCTTGTGCACCATTCCCACCGCCGCGATATTGCTGGCCGGGCCCGCGAGCATAAAGACCAGTACCGCGCCAGGTGATACGCCCGCCATTAGCAGTCCTGCGGCGATGGGCGTGGACGCGCTGGCACAGATATACATGGGAATACCTACCAACACCATTACGACCATAGCAAGGGGGCCGCGGCCCCATTCGGCCAGCCAGGCCGCTGGCACAAAGGTCTGCACCGCTGCCGCAAACAGCATGCCCACCAACAGCCAGGGCAGCATGTCCTCTAGCAGTCGCCCGAAGGTGTAGTGAAGGCCCTCTCTCCAGGTGGTTTTCGTCGGCGCGGCAGAGCGCTTTGAGCAACAAGGCGTTGTTGTCTCTTCTTGTATTACGGGTTTGCTATCGTTCCAGCCCGTTAACAAGCCCGCGGCAATGGCATTGACGATGGCCACGATGGGCCGCGCGATGGTCATCACCGGCCCCAGTAGGCCGTAGCTCAGGGCAATGGAGTCGACACCGGTCTCGGGTGTGGAAATCAAAAACGATACTGTTGCGCCCTTCGACGCGCCGGCGCGTCGCAGTCCCATCGCCACCGGCAGAACGCCGCACGAGCACAGGGGCATGGGGGCGCCAAATAGCGCCGCTTTGATCACCGAGCCAATACCGGGTTTGCCCAGCTGCCGTTCCAGCAGGGCATTGGGAATCCAGGCTTTCATCAAGCCGGCAAGCACCAGACCCATAACGAGTAGGGGAGCGGCGTCCAAACTGAGTAGGTAGAGGTTGTTGAGGAAATTCATGCGTGCTGCTCCTGCTGGGCACTGAGTTCGTCATCGAGCGCTTGCAGGATACTGCAGTGATTGGCGGGAACATCGCCACCGCAGCAGGCCTCGACCACCCGGCTCAGGGCGTCGCGGATGCTTTTCAGCTCACTCAGTTTTCGTTCAACCTGGGCGAGCTTCTCTTGGGCAATGCCCTTCACTTCGCCACAGGACTTGGCTTCCGGGTCGACGCGAATGGCCAGTAATTCGCGAATATCGTCGAGGCTGAAGCCCATGCTCTTGGCGCGCAGGATAAACTCTAGCTGCTTAATAGAGGCGGTGTTGTAAAAACGATAGCCATTGGCGCTGCGCCCGGTGGCGGCCAGTAAGCCCTCGCGCTCGTAAAAGCGCAGCGTTTCCACTGTACAGTCGAGCTTTTTCGCGAGTTCTCCAATCCTTAGTTGAGCCATGGTGATTCCCCTGATTCCGTTGCTACTGAGATCAGAATAGAGCTTGTAGATTACTACAGGGTCAAGGCTTGGCAGTAGGTTTGTTAAGAATGGCGATAAGCCGGGCACAAAAAAGCCCGGGCTCTTTTCAGAGACCGGGCTTTTTTTTAGGCGGCGCTACTTAGCCTTTGTAAGCAGCAGCGGCTTTTTCAACTTCGGCCAGGGCTTCTTTGCTGCCTGCCCAACCGTCAACCTTCACCCACTTGCCTTTTTCGAGGTCTTTGTAGTTCTCGAAGAAGTGCTCGATCTGCTGGATAAGCAGCTCGGGCAGGTCAGAGGGCTCTTTTACGTCTTTGTAGAGCACGCTCAGTTTGTCGTGGGGAACGGCCAGCAGTTTGGCGTCTTTGCCCGCTTCGTCGCTCATGTTCAGAATGCCGATGGGACGGGCACGAATCACTGAGCCGGGAACAACGGGGTAAGGCGTAACAACCAGTACGTCCAGTGGGTCACCGTCTTCAGACAGGGTGTTGGGGATGTAGCCGTAGTTGGCTGGATAGAACATTGGGGTGGCCATGAAACGGTCAACCATCAGCGCATCGTACTCTTTTTCAATCTCGTACTTGATAGGGCTGCTGTTTGCAGGGATTTCGATGGCGACGAAAATATCGTGCGGCAGTTCTTTGCCGGCTGGGATCGAGTTATAGCTCATGAGTCGTTTCCGTTATCAGCTGTGTGCAAGGTGAAAAAATCGCGCTGATTATACCCGCTAGGGCGGGTTAACACTAATTTGATTCACCAGCCTTGCTGGCCGGCTTTTCGCCCGCTTCGGCCTGACTTTGAGGCCACGGGCTAACGGTTGCCAGGGCGCGTAAGCGAATTGCGGCGGGGAAAGGGAGTGGTGAAAGGGCCGACTGCACGGGGAGTTGCAGCCGGCAAGGGGGAGACTAATCCTTGGAAGGTGCGTTTTATAGTTGGACCTGCACCAGGCCGTTCTCGTTGCGCGCGGGGAAGCGACGCACAGAGATACTGTCGTCTTCAAGGCAGTGTCCCGCCTCCAGACTGAAATGCTGTTTGTACAGTGGTGAGGCAACCACTAGGGTGTCGCCGACGCTACCGACAATTCCCCGCGCCAGCACATTGGCGCGACTGAAGGGGCAGTGGTTGTCCAGTGCGAAGATGCGGTCATCGACGCGAAAGACAGCAAGCTGCGTGTCGCCGACTAAGGCGGCGGCGCCAGCATTGGGTAAAATGTCGTCGAGTGTGCAGACGGTGGTCCAGCTCATAGCTAATCTCCATACTTGTGCGAGGTTTCTCGCTACGTTGCTCTGTGTGGCTCCTGTCAGTGAGACCTTCAGGCAACAGCAATTAAGTTGTTGTTGAGTTGTTTTTCTTCTTCGTTGGCGGGCCTGATTTGACCGCGCTCTTCCACGAAAACAATGTCTTTGTCGCCGTCATCGGCATTCACGAAGGATCGGAATTGTTTGAGTTTTTGCTCGTCTTCGATGGTGGTCTTCCACTCGCATTGGTAGCTGTCGACCACGCTTTGCATATCGCGCTCCAGTTCGTCGCAGATACCCAGTGAGTCGTCGATGATGACCTGACGCAGATAGTCCAGACCGCCCTCAAGGTTTTCCATCCACACCGAGGTGCGTTGCAGGCGGTCGGCGGTGCGCACGTAGAACATCAACAGGCGGTCGACGTATTTCACCAGGGTTTCGGTATCGATGTCGGAGGCAAAGAGGTCGGCGTGGCGGGGTTTCATGCCACCGTTGCCGCACACGTAGAGGTTCCAGCCTTTTTCCGTGGCGATCACGCCAACGTCCTTACTCTGCGCTTCGGCGCACTCGCGGGTACAGCCAGACACGGCCATTTTTATCTTGTGGGGTGAACGCAGGCCTTTGTAGCGGTTCTCCAGGTCGATGGCCTGGCCAACGCTGTCTTGCACGCCGTAGCGACACCAGCTGGAGCCCACGCAGGACTTCACCGTGCGCAGCGACTTGCCGTAGGCGTGGCCACTTTCAAAACCGGCATCGATCAGTTCCTTCCATATCGCCGGAAGTTGGTCGAGGGTGGCGCCGAATAAATCCACCCGCTGGCCGCCGGTGATTTTGGTGTACAGCTTGTATTTTTTGGCGATGCTACCCACCGTGATCAAGCCGTCCGGAGTGACCTCACCGCCTGCCATGCGCGGCACAACAGAGAAGGTGCCGTTGTTCTGCATATTCGCCAGGAAGCGGTCATTGGTGTCTTGCAGGCCGGCGTGCTGATTTTCCAGAATGTACTCGTTCCAGCAGGAGGCGAAGATGGATGCTGCCGTCGGTTTACAGATGGCGCAGCCTTTACCGGAACCGTACTTCTCCAATAACTCGTCAAAGGATTTAATACCGCCTACGCGGATTAAGTGGAACAGCTCCTGGCGAGTGTAGGGGAAGTGTTCACAGAGATCGGTATTCACTTCAACACCAAGTTTGGTGAGCTCGGCGTTGACCACCTGGCCTACCAGGGCGGTACAGCCGCCGCAGGTGCTGGCGGCCTTGGTGCAGTTTTTTATATCGCCAACGGTCATTGCGCCGCCCTGCACCGCCGCGCAGATATCGCCCTTGCTGACGTTGTTACAGCTGCAAATTTGCGCGCTGTCGGGGAGGGCATCCACCCCGAGGCCAACGCTCGCACTGCCGTCAATATTGGGGAGAATCATCGCTTCCGGGTGTTCGGGAAGCTCGATGCCATTGAGCGCAAATTGCAGCAAATTGCCGTAGTCGTCGGCATCGCCCACCAATACCGCGCCGAGCAAGTGCTTGCCGCTTTCGCTAACCACTATCTTTTTATAGATCTCGGCTTGTTCATCGATAAAGGTATAGGACTTGGCACCGGGGGTGTTGCCGTGGGCGTCTCCAATCGAGGCAACGTCGACGCCCATTAGCTTGAGCTTGGTGCTCATGTCTGCGCCGGTGAACTGCTTGTCGTCACCGTTGCCAAGGATATGCGCAGCGGCGACGCGGGCCATTTCATTGCCCGGTGCAATCAGGCCAAAGATGCGTTGGTTCCACAGCGCACATTCGCCAATGGCATAGATGGCGGGGTCAGAGGTCTGGCAGTAATTGTTTATGGCGATGCCGCCGCGTTCGCCGATCTTCAGTTCACACTGGCGAGCCAGCGCATCTTGCGGGCGAATACCTGCAGAGAAAACCAGAATGTCGGTTTCCAGTTCTGCGCCGTCAGCGAAGGACAGCTTGTGCACGCAGTGCTCGCCGTCGCCGATGTTTTGCGTGTTTTTCTGGGTGTGCACTTCAACGCCGAGATCTTCGATCTTGCGTCGCAGCAGTGCGCCGCCGCCGTCGTCGACTTGCACCGCCATCAAGCGTGGCGCGAATTCAATGACATGGGTTTTCAGGCCCAGATCTTTAATGGCTTTAGCGGCCTCCAGGCCGAGTAGGCCGCCGCCCACCACGGCGCCTACAGAGGCATTTTTTGCCGCCGCGGTGATCGCTTCAAGGTCTTCGATGGTGCGGTAAACGAAGCAGTTTTCGCGCTCGTGGCCGGGAACAGGGGGAACAAAGGGGTAGGAGCCGGTTGCCAGCACCAGCTGGTCATAGTCGTAGTGGCGCCCTGAATCCGTTGTTGCGGTTTTTGCATCGCGATCAATGGCGACAACTTTTTCACCGCATCTAACGTCGATATTGTTTGTCGCGTAGAAGCCATCGGCAACCATGTTTAGTGCGTCGGCTTGTCGTGTTTCAAACCAGGCCGTCAGGTGTACGCGGTCGTAGGCGGGGCGGGGCTCTTCGCCGATTACGGTGATCTGGTAATCGGTCGCGCAGCCACTTTCGACGATTGACTCTAGGAATTGATGACCAACGGGGCCGTTGCCCACAACAAGCAAGCGCTGTTTATGGCTCATAGTGACGTCCTTTGCTTCTTTCTACCATTGGCAGCACCGGGGAGTGCTGCATTATTAATGTGCCCTGGGGCGTGTAACAGGCATTAAGCAAAAGACGTGCCAGTGAGTTTTGTGTTCATTATGTGTTTGATTTGTAAGGTTTTTATATTTTTGTGGTCGAACTTGGGGCGCATTTTGGTGCTTTGTGGTGTGGCGCGGCTGATTGTTTCTGGGGCGCGCTGCTTCATCGGGGGGCGAAAATTCAGGCCGCAGGCGTTTGGCGGTGGTGGCTGGCACTTGCCTGGTCGCGTTAAGTTGTCGCTAAGTCATATTTATTGCTAACAATATCAATTGCTTAGTGGGCTGGTGTTGATGTTTGGCACGGCGTTTGCTCAGCAGCAAGCAAATTCCTCGTTGGCTGAATGGAGCTACTATGTCGTCCTCTACATTAAATTTGCTCGATCTCAAGCAGGATAAAATCCGCTTGCTGCATCTGAGCTGGTTTGCCTTCTTCCTGACTTTTGTCGTGTGGTTTAGCCACGCACCGATGCTGGCCTCTATTAAAGAGGCCTTCGATCTTACCGGGCAGCAAGTGAAAGCCCTGATGATTCTCAATGTGGCGCTGACGATTCCCGCCCGGGTGGTGGTTGGTATGCTGGTGGATCGCTACGGTCCGCGCATTATCTACTCGGCACTCCTCGTTAGTGGCGGCGCCATGTGTATCGCGTTTGCGTTTGCCGACAGCTATGAAACCATCGCGCTGCTGCGTTTTTTAATGGGTTTTATTGGCGCGGGCTTTGTGATTGGTATTCGCCTTGTTGGTGAGTGGTTTCCCGCGCGCCAGGTCGGCTTGGCCGAGGGCGTTTACGGTGGCTGGGGTAACTTTGGTTCGGCGGCAGCCGCGATGACCCTGCCAACCCTGGCGCTGATGTTCGGTGGCGACGATGGTTGGCGCTACGCCATTGCCAGCACGGGTGTGATGGCAATGATCTACGGCGTGTTCTTTTACTCACGTGCGCGCAACACGCCCAAGGGGTCTACCTACTTCAAGCCAAAGAAAAGTGGCGGCTTGGTGGTAACCAGCAAGCGCGACTTGGTGTTTTACATTGCCATGTGCATCCCCATGTACTTGGCGCTGGCAGTACTGACCTGGAAGCTGTCGCCGTCGAATCTGGGTATGTTAAATGGCGTTGCCGCAATGTCGCTTTACGGTGTGCTGGTGGTGTTGTTCATCGTGCAAGTGAGCCAGATTCTGCGCGTTAACCACGATGTATTGAACAATGTAGAAATCCCCGCCATGCAGAAATACCCCTTCAAGCAAGTGGCTATTCTGAATGTTGCCTACCTGGTTACCTTTGGCTCTGAGCTCGCGGTGGTATCGATGTTGCCGCTGTTCTTTATGGAGACCTTTGAACTGACCGCCGTAAAAGCGGGCATGTTGGCCTCCGGCTTTGCATTCATGAACCTGCTTGCTCGTCCCAGTGGCGGCTACCTGTCTGACCGGTTTGGCCGTCGTCGCTCGCTGAGCATTTTGATCTGCGGTTTGGCGGTGGGCTATATGCTGCTCAGTCAGATCACGTCAACGTGGCCGCTGCTGCTGGCGGTATTGGCGACCATGTGTTGCTCCTTCTTCGTACAGGCTGGCGAAGGTGCGGTGTTTGCCATCGTGCCGTTGGTCAAGCGCAGTATGACCGGGCAGATTGCGGGTATGACCGGCGCTTACGGTAATGTGGGTGCAGTTATCTTCCTGACCGTCCTCAGCTTTGTCGATGCTTCCAGCTTCTTTATGGTGATCGCCGCTTGCGCTGCCTTTGTGTTTGTTGCGGTGCAATTTATGGAAGAGCCACAGGGACACATTGCCGAATACAACGACGATGGCAGTGTGGCGCTGATTGAAGTGAGCTAGTCTGCAACCTCAACTCGAAAAGGAGTGGTGTTTTGCACCTGGATGGTGGACTGAAATTGAGCATAGCCCAGCGCAGTAGCGCTGGGCTTAAGCCGTTTAATGAGGACAGTCTCGGCGCGCGAGTGCCCGAGGGTTCACTGCTGACGATCAAGGGCGCCGTCGCGGCTATTGCCGATGGTGTGTCGGCGGCCGAGGCGGGCAAAGAGGCGGCGGAAAGTTGCATTACCGGCTTTCTGAATGACTACTTTTCAACGCCCGAGTCATGGTCAGTGAAGCGCTCCGCGCAACAGGTATTGAATGCATTGAATCGCTGGCTGTTCGCCCAGGGTCAGGGCTATGCGCAGGCGGAAAAGGGCTATGTGTCCACCCTGAGTGTGGCGGTATTTAAGTCCCAGCTCGCCCACTTGTTCCATGTGGGGGATAGCCGCATATACCGGCTTCGCGACGGCGCGCTGGAGCAGCTAACGCGCGACCACGCTCGGCGAATCTCTCCGGAGCACGCGTATTTGACCCGGGCAATGGGGCTGGACGTCAATCTCGATGTCGACTATCGCTCAGTCGATATCTGCTGTGGGGACCTGTTTTTACTTTCTACCGACGGTATTCACGACGTGCTGCCTGACGAGCAGATTCGCCAGCGCCTTGCCGAGGCGTCCGGTGCGCTGGAGCCCACCTGCGAGCAGTTGATCGACGATGCATTGGCCGCGGGCAGCAAGGATAACCTCAGTTGTCAGCTGCTGCGTGTAGAGGCGCTGCCGCTGGCCGATGCCGACGATGTTTATCAGCAGCTGAGTGCCTTGCCATTCCCGCCGCCGCTGCCGCCGGGTGCCGTGGTCGACGGTTTGCGTATTGAAGAAGAGCTTCACGCCAGCCCGCGCAGCCAGTTGTATCGGGTTGTGGATACTCGCAACCAGCGCCAGTTAGTGATGAAAACACCGTCATTGCTGTACTTGGATGACCCGGCCTACATCGAGCGCTTTGTGCTGGAGAGCTGGATCGCCAAGCGACTGGAGCATCCGGCTGTTGTGTCGGTGGTTGAACCGCCCCAGCGTCCAAGCTGTTTGTACTACCTTGCTGAATATATTCCCGGTCAGTCGCTGGCGCAGTGGATGGCCGCGCGCGACCGATCGGCCGTGAGTGAGGCGGTGGCGGTGCTTAGTCAGTTGGCCAAGGGCCTGCAGGCTATGCATCGGCGCGATACCCTCCACCAAGACATTAAGCCCGACAATGTAATGATGGACGGTGACGGCAGGGTGCGCATTATCGACTTTGGCAGCTGTCATGTGGCTGGCTTAGCTGAGATCGCGGTGCCGTTAGAGCGTGATCATATTCTGGGTACCGCGCAGTATTCAGCGCCGGAGCACGTATTGCGCAAACCGCCGAGTGCGCGGGCTGACCAGTTCTCCCTGGCCGTCGTGGCCTTTGAAATGCTCAGTGGAACCCTGCCCTATGAGGGCAAGTTGGAGCAGTGCCGCAGCGCCGGTGATTACTCGCGCCTGCAGTACGTCTCTGCCAGTGATTACAACCCGCATATTCCGTATTGGATGGATCGCGCGCTAAAGCGTGCGTTGAGTATTAACCCCGACCTGCGGTATCACGACATCGCAGAGTTTATGCACGATCTTCATCACCCCAACCCCAGCTATCAGGTCAGGGAATTTCAGCCCTTGGTTCACCGCAACCCCCTGCGGTTTTGGCAGGGGGTCAGCGCCGTCTTGCTCGTGGCGCTGCTATGGAGCTTGAGCCGATAGCGAAGGGCTTTTGCTGGGCAGCGTGGCGGCATGCAGTATTGTGGTGCGCCAAACCAGTCGTTTGCACACGTTTACAGGCAATATTTTAGGGCGCGGTCGTCTTGTAATGAGGCACCGCTAAAGACGCGTCGTCGTGTTTTGGGGCGGCGCTGGCTTTCGAGGTTTTTTGAGCGAGTTATTTTTCGCTAACGCATTGAAAATTATAAAAATAAATTAATTGTTTTGATCTCTTCGCGGCTGGCATACCGCTTGCTAAATCTTCCTGCGATGGGCGATGTCGCCCAAACCGAATGCCCACAATAATAGGTGTTAGAGATAAACGGCGTTCTCAATTCGGCCTGATGGTCGTGGTGCTGCCGGCCTTGTGTCGGCCGATAAAAAATAGTGTAGGAGAGAACTGCATGAGAGTTATTGCAAACGCCGTACTGCTAGGAGCCGTGGCGGCAACCTTGCCAGCCACCTCATTTGCCGATTCCCTTGCCGACGCGTTGGCAAACGGCAAGGTGTACGGTGACTTTAGGCTGCGTTATGAAGCGGTGAGCCAGGACAATGCCCTGGATGATGCCAGTGCCCTTACCCTGCGTAGCCGGCTGGGATATCAGACCGCCGCCTATCAGGGTTTTTCCGCGCAACTGGAGTTTGAGGATAGCCGCATCGTCGCGGGAGAGGGCGAGTTCAGTGCGCCGCCAGCCGGGTATAAAGCCGGGCAGCACTCGGTGATTGCCGACCCGGAAACAACCGAGCTGGATCAGGCCTTTCTGCGCTACCAGCACGGTGGGCTAACGGCCAAATTAGGACGACAGGTTATCACCTACGATGGCCATCGATTTGTCGGGCACGTGGGTTGGCGTCAGGATCGCCAGACCTTTGATGGCATCTCACTCAACTATCAAGCCAACGATGCATTGTCGCTGAGCTACGCCTACCTGGGGCAGCGCAATGGCATCTTTGCCGAACAGGCGGATAAACAGGCTAAAGATCACCTGTTAAACCTGCGTTTCAACAGTGCGGTGGGCGCGGTGACGGCCTATTCCTATTTGTTGGAACTGAATGAGGCGGGCGAAGACCGTCTCGATACCAGTGGTGTGAGCGTGAAGGGGGCGAAGCCCCTGGCTGAGGCAAAGCTGCTATACCACGCTGAGTTCGCTCGCCAGCGGGCCGACACGCCGCTGCTCGATGCCGATGCGGAGTATATGCTGCTTGAAGCCGGGGTCGCCGCCGCGGGTTTAACCGCGAAAGTTGGCTACGAGGTGCTGGGCAGTGACGACGGCAGCTACGGCTTTGCCACGCCCCTAGCGACGCTACATAAATTCAACGGCTGGGCCGATATTTTTCTCAAAACACCGGCCGGCGGTTTAGTTGACCGTTACGCCTCGCTGGGCGGCAGTCTTGCCGGTGGGAAGTGGGCGCTGATTTATCACGACTACCGCGCCGACGATGACGCCGCGGGTGCCGATGCCTACGGCAGTGAAGTTAACGCGGTGTACAGCCGAAAATTTGCCAAACACTATTCGGTGGGAGTGAAGTACGCCGCCTACTCAGCCGATGAGCTGGCAGTCGATACCGATAAGTTATGGTTTTGGTTGGGCGCGGCGTTTTAACCCTGTTGCGCTCGCTTTTGCGCAATGTCATAGCCGGCCTCTGGCCGGTTTTTTTATTGCTTGAGCGTATTAATGGTAGGCGCAAGCCAGCCGTAGAGCTTACTCGGGTGCAGTGATACCATGCCCAGCTAAATTCGACGGCCGAAGCACGAGCAATGCATATTCATATCCTTGGTATCTGCGGAACCTTTATGGGCGGGTTGGCCATTCTTGCGCGCGAGCAGGGGCACCGCGTTACCGGCTCTGATGCCAATGTGTATCCGCCGATGAGCACCCAGCTCGAAGCCCAGGGTATTGCGCTGATGGAAGGCTACGACCCGGCGCACCTCGACCCCGCGCCGGACCTTGTGGTGGTGGGCAATGCCATGTCGCGGGGCAACCCGGCCGTGGAATATGTTTTAGAAAGAGGTTTGCCCTATACCTCGGGGCCGCAGTGGCTGAGCGAACATGTGTTGCAGGGGCGCTGGGTGCTGGCTTGTTCCGGCACACACGGCAAAACCACCACCAGCAGTATGTTGGCGTGGATATTAGAGAGTTGCGGCTATGAGCCGGGCTTTTTGATCGGCGGTGTGCCCGCCGACTTCGGACTGTCTGCGCGTATCGGCAAGTCGGACTTCTTTGTGATCGAAGCCGATGAGTACGACAGCGCTTTCTTTGATAAGCGCTCCAAGTTTATTCACTACCGTCCGCGCACCTTGATCATTAACAACCTGGAATTCGATCACGCCGATATTTTTGATGACCTGCACGCCATTCAGCGTCAGTTTCACCACGTGGTGCGCACCGTACCCGGCAGCGGCCGCATTATCACCCCGGCGAGCGTGCCCGCTATTGAAGAAACCCTGGCAATGGGTTGCTGGAGTGAGCGCGAGCAGCTGAGCGTTAGCGGCGATACTGCCGAGTGGCAGCGTGGTGAATGCAGTGAGGACTACTCGCAGTTTCGCGTGCTGCATCAAGGGCAGGATCAGGGGCAAGTGTGCTGGCAGCACACCGGCGAGCACAATGTGGCCAACGCATTGGCTGCCATCGCGGCGGCGCGGCATGTCGGTGTCCTGCCAGCTGACAGTATCGATGCGCTCAGTCAGTTCCAGGGCGTGAAGCGCAGAATGGAGCTGCTCGGCTGCGTAGACGGCGTGTCGGTCTACGATGATTTTGCCCACCACCCCACCGCCATTGAAACCACCTTGCAAGGCCTGCGCGGTCGTGTGCAGAAAAACGGGCGAATTATTGCCCTGATAGAACCGCGCTCGAATACCATGCGTATGGGCATCTACAAAGACCGCCTAGCAGCCTCGACGGCCTCGGCAGATCGCGTTATTTGGTATCAGCCACCCGGACTGGACTGGTCGCTTGACGGCGTGATCGCCAACAGTCCCGTGCCCGCCGAGTTAAGTCGCGACCTCGATGCCTGTCTCCAGCAGCTTGTCGCCATGCTGCGCAGCGGTGACCACGTGGTCATCATGAGTAACGGTGGCTTCGGTGGTATTCATCAGCGCCTGATGACGGCGCTTAATAACAGGGCCTAATTATGAAAGCGGTAACCTTGGCAATGACCGGCGCATCGGGCGCGCAATACGGTTTGCGCCTGCTCGAATGCCTGCTGGCCGCGGGCTGCCCGGTTCACTTTATGATCTCCAAGGCGGCGCTGTTAGTCGTGGCAACAGAAACCGACGAGCCCCTGCCAGCCAAACCCCAGGCCCTGCATAAACATCTGGTGGAGCGCTTTGGTTGCCCGCCCGATCAGTTGCAGGTGCACGGGCCGGAAGATTGGATGGCCGCCGTGGCCTCGGGCAGCGGCGCGCCAACCCGTATGGTGGTCTGCCCAGCAAGTACCGGCACCCTGTCAGCCATTGCCTGTGGCGCCAGTAATAATTTAATTGAACGCGCCGCCGATGTTGTGCTCAAAGAGCGGCGTCAGTTAATTTTGGTGACGCGAGAGATGCCCTTGTCGAGCATTCATCTGCAGCATATGCTCAGCCTCAGCCAAATGGGCGCGACCATTATGCCGGCGTCGCCAGGCTTTTATCGGCGCCCGACAAGTGTGGATGAGATCGTCGATTTTGTCGTCGCGAGAATATTGGACCACCTCGACGTAGCGCAAACGCTGCTGCCGCGCTGGGGTGAATAACGGCCGTTACCGGCCCGGACGCAGAGACCCTGCGCCCGATAATGACAATAAGGAAACACCATGACTGGGCGGCTTGCCAACGCATACCAGACACTGATTCTCCGCAATGCTACCTGGGTGTTGCTGCTGTTGATGGCGGTGACCGGATTCCTGGGTAGCCATATACCCGCGATGAAGCTCGATGCTTCCTCCGAGGCTTTGGTGCTGGAAGGGGATACGTCGCTGGAGTATTTCCGCGAAATCAGCAAGCGCTACCAGACCGA
This sequence comes from uncultured Spongiibacter sp., assembly GCF_964011655.1. Taxonomy (NCBI): domain Bacteria; kingdom Pseudomonadati; phylum Pseudomonadota; class Gammaproteobacteria; order Cellvibrionales; family Spongiibacteraceae; genus Spongiibacter; species uncultured Spongiibacter sp. The sequence goes on from NZ_CAXGPO010000007.1 coordinate 84,424, forward strand.
GGACTTCTTGCTGGTCACCTACCAACCCGAGGGCGACCTGTTCGCGCCCCAGCAGCTGGAAACCATCGCCAAGCTGCGCGATGACCTGGCGAAGCTGCCGCGGGTGTCGAGCATTAATTCTATTCTCGATGTGCCCTTGTTGCAGAGCCCGCCAGTGAGCCTGGGTGATGTCACTGCGGGTGAGATTCCCACCCTGGGCGACGGCACTGCCAATGTCGACATGGCGCGCGAGGAGTTTGCCAACAGCCCTATTTATCGTTCGCTGCTGACCAGCCCCGATGGTACGACCACCGCGCTGCAGGTGAACCTGCAGCGCGACCAAAAATTCTACGAGCTGCTGGACGCCCGCGATGTGCTGCGCGCCGACGCGGCGCAGCGCCCCCTGACCCTGGACGAGCAGGCAAAACTCGAGGCGGCCGAGCAGGCCTTTGATGACTACGTCACCGAAATTCACGGCCGCCAGGAAGCGCTGGTTGCGCAGGCGCGAAGCGTGCTCGACAACTACCGCGACGGCGCCAAATTGTTCCTCGGCGGTGTGCCAATGATCACCGTGGATATGATCGACTTTGTAAAAAGCGATCTGAAAGTGTTCGGTACCGGGATATTGGTGTTCATTGTGGTCTTACTGGTAGTGATTTTCGGCAGCCCGCGCTGGGTGCTGATTCCGCTGCTGAACTGCGTGGCCACGGTCACCTTCATGCTGGGGCTGCTGGCCTTTATGGACTGGCGGCTCACGGTTATTTCCGCCAACTTTGTCGCGCTGCTGCTGATTATTACGCTGGCCATCACCATCCACTTGGTGGTGCGCTACCGGGAAATTTCGGCGCTGTCGCCGCAAAGCAGCCAGCTGCAGCGAGTGAGCGACACCGTTCGTCTGATGGCGCGGCCCTGTATCTACACCGCCCTCACCACGCTGGTGGCCTTTGCGTCACTGGTGGTCAGCGGTATTCGTCCGGTCATTGATTTCGGTTGGATGATGACCATGGGGGTGATGGCGGCGCTGATACTCAGCTTCCTGGTTCTGCCCTGTGTACTGATGCTTTTGCCCGCCCGCGAAGAGAAAAACGGCGCCGGTGGCGAGGGCGCTTTTACCCGCTATTTTGCTGTTGCTACCGAGCGTTTTGGCGGCACCATTGTGGTGGTGTCGGTAGCCTTGCTGGCGGTGAGTGCCTGGGGTATTTCACAGCTTAAAGTGGAAAACCGCTTCATCGACTACTTCCACGAAGACACCGAAATTTATCAGGGCATGGAAACCATCGATGCCGAGCTGGGCGGCACCATCGGGCTGGATATTATTCTCAATCGCCCGAGTGAATCGTCCGCGCCGACGGTTGCCGACGGTGCGCCTGCCGCCAATGATGCCCCGGTCGACAATGCCGCCGCCGAGCAAGCGGGCGAGGAATTCGATGCCCTGTTTGGCGACGCCGAATTCGACGAGGCTGACGACAGCTTTGCCGCTGAGCAGGGCGACGACTTTGCCGATGATTTCGCTGGTGACTTCGATGCGGGCTTTGACGATTTCAGTGCCGGCGACGATTTTGGCGGCAGTGCTGCCAGTCCCCAGAGCGAGTGGTTTACGGTGGCGGGCATGCGCCGTATTCAAGAGGTGCACAACTATCTGGACAGCTTGCCCGAGACAGGCAAAGTACTGTCCCTGGCTACCTTCTATGAGCTGATGCAGATGATTATGGGGAATGTCGACGACCTGCAATTGGCGCTCGCTCAGCGCTCACTGCCGACGTCGATCAGCAGCATTCTGCTCGATCCTTATTTGTCTGCCGAGGTGGATCAGGCGCGGATTAGCCTGCGGGTGAAGGAAACCAGTCGCAGCCTGGAGCGCGATGCCTTTCTTAAGGAGGTGCGCAGGCACCTGATCGACGAGCTGGGTTTTGAGGAAGAGCAGGTGCGCCTGACGGGCTTGCTGGTGCTCTACAACAATATGTTGCAGAGCCTGTTTACCTCGCAAATTTTGACCTTGGCAGCGGTGTTCGTCGCCATCCTGGCAATGTTTATGGTGCTGTTCCGCTCCTTTAGTCTGGCGATGATCGCGCTGACGCCAAACCTGCTGGCCGCCGGTGCAGTGCTTGGGGGGATGGGGCTGGCCGGCATTCCGCTGGATATGATGACCATTACCATTGCGGCGATCACAGTGGGTATTGGGGTCGACGACACCATTCACTATGTGCACCGCTTCCGGGATGAATTCCCCCGCGACCGCAACTACCTGCAAACCATGTATCGCTGCCACGGTAGTATCGGCAAGGCGATGTACTACACCTCGGTGATTATCGTCTTTGGCTTCTCCATTCTGGCGCTGTCGAACTTTACCCCGAGCATCTACTTCGGCTTGCTCACCGGTCTGGCAATGATCGCTGCGCTCATGGGCGCGATGTTGCTGTTGCCGAAATTGATACTGATGATTCAGCCACTGGGGCCGGAAGGTAATGCACGCTGAGCAACAAGACCACTACCCACTGTTTCCGCTGGGTGGTGTGTTATTTCCCGGTGGCCGCATGGCGCTGCGTATCTTCGAGCGCCGCTATCTGGATTTGCTGCGCAATACCCTGCGCGACGACGGCCACTTTGGCATTGTTCACCTGCACGCCGGCAGTGAGGTGGACGGTAAGGGCGATGAGCCGCGTATCGCCGCCGTGGGCTGTCAGGCCCGGGTCGTGGACTGGGATCAAACCGAAGACGGTTTGTTGTCGGTGGTGGTTGAGGGCGGCCCGCGTTTTCGCCTGCTGCACAGCTACCGCGACGCCGCCGGGCTGAATCGCGGCCGCGTTGAATGGCTCAGCGAACAGGCGGATATTCCTCTGCCAGAAGAGGCTGAAGAGTTGTCAGCCTTGTTGGCGCAGTTGTTGGAGCACCCCCATGTGCAGCGCATGGGCTTCAGTGCCGAGGTGAGCGGTACCGGTGAGCTGGTTAACCGCCTTGCCCAGTTATTGCCGCTCAGTCCAGAGGATGTGTATCCGCTGCTTGAGATAGACGAACCGCTGCACCGGCTAGACGCCCTGCACGACCTGCTCGAGAGCCTTTCACAATAGCCAGCCTCTGCATCGCCACCGATAGTGAGTGCCGCCGCATTCCGGTATACTGTGCGTTTTTTCCGCCCCAGCACGGGCGGGCAGTTCGCGCAGTATTCAAGGGGATTCGCGTCGATGGAAGTCAAACAGTATATGCAGCAACTCGGACAGCAAGCGCGCGCGGCTTCGCGGGTGTTGGCCGCCGCCGATAGCGGGGCAAAAAACCGCGCGTTACTGGCCATTGCCGAGGCGGTAGATGCTGCTCGGCAAACCATTGCTGACGCTAACAAAAAAGATCTACAGGCCGGTGAAGCGGCGGGCCTGGATGCCGCATTATTGGACCGTTTAGCACTCACGCCGGCGCGTATCGACGGCGTGATCGAAGGCCTTCAACAGGTGGCGGCGCTGCCCGACCCCGTTGGTGCCATCAGCGACATGAACTACCGCCCCAGTGGTATCCAAGTGGGTAAAATGCGCGTGCCCCTCGGTGTGGTCGGCATTATTTATGAGTCGCGCCCCAATGTTACCGCCGAGGCAGCAAGCCTGTGCTTGAAGTCGGGCAATGCGGCAATTCTGCGCGGCGGCTCCGAAGCTATTCATTCCAATCAGGCGCTGGCGGCGTGTATTCGTCAGGGCTTGGCGGTGGCCGGGCTACCTGAAACGGCGGTGCAAGTGCTGGAAACCACCGACCGCGCCGCCGTTGGCGAGCTGATTACCATGCCCGAATACGTGGATGTGATCGTTCCCCGTGGCGGCAAGGGCTTGATCGAACGCATTTCGCGTGATGCTCAGGTAACCGTGATCAAGCACCTCGACGGCATCTGTCATGTTTATATCGATGATGCTGCCGATGCCGACAAAGCCCGCGCCATTGCCCTGAATGCCAAGGCCCAGCGGTTTGGCACCTGCAATACTATGGAAACACTGCTGGTTGCCGAGAGCCGCGCCGAAGAATTACTGCCCGGCATCGCCGAAGATCTGCAAGCCGCTGGTGTTGAGCTGCGCGGCTGCCCGCGCACCCGTCAGGTATTGATGGGCGCCGTTGAGGCCAGCGAAGAAGACTGGGCGACAGAATATCTGGCGCCGATCTTGTCGGTGAAGGTGGTGGCCGGTATCGATGAGGCGATGGACCATATCGCCCAGTACAGCTCAGGCCATACCGAATCCATTGTTACTGAGAACTACACCCTGGCGCGTCGCTTCCTGCGCGAAGTCGATTCCAGCTCGGTAATGATCAATGCCTCCACGCGTTTTGCCGACGGCTTCGAATACGGCCTGGGCGCCGAGATTGGTATTTCCACCGACAAAATTCACGCCCGTGGCCCGGTCGGTCTGGAAGGACTGACATCGCAAAAATGGGTGGTGTTCGGCGACGGCCATGTGCGGAGCTAAGCACCCTTGACGGCACCTCTGCGCAAGCATTGTTTGGTATTTGGTGGCACCTTTGACCCCATTCACCACGGCCACTTGCGCTCGGCGATTGAGCTGCGCGAGTTGCTGCAGGCCGACGAACTCAGGCTGATGCCCAGCCACCAACCGCCGCTGCGCGGCCGCCCCGGCGGCACGGCCCAGCAGCGATTGGAAATGGTGCAATTGGCCGCCGCCAATGAACCGGGGTTTATTGTTGACGACCGCGAGCTCAGCCGCGATGGCGCGTCCTACACCGTTGATAGCTTGAGCGAGCTGCGCGCTGAACTGGGCGACGGCGTTGGTTTGACGATGGTGATGGGCAGCGATGCCTACGCTAAGCTGCACCGCTGGCACCGTTGGCAGTCCCTGCTTGATTACGCCAATGTCTGGGTGATCGAGCGCGCCGACCATCCACTGCAGGCCGATGGCGAGGTTGCTGCCGCAATGGACGCGCGCCGGCTCGCCAGCGTTGAGCAATTGCGCACGCGCGCTGCCGGTGGTTTTTTCAGCAGCCGCCTGATCCAATTACCTATTTCCGCCACCGATATTCGCGCCCGCGTTGCTGCCGGGCGCTCTATTCGCTACCTGCTGCCCGATGCTGTGGCAGAGCGTATCGCCCATTGGGGGCTTTATCAGAACATGCAAACAGGAACACAAAGTTAATGGCCGTTGAGCAATTGAAAACGCTGGTGATCGACGCACTGGAAGAAGTAAAAGGGCGCGATATTACGACGCTGGACGTACGCGGAATCAGCGGCGTAACCGACTACATGGTGGTGTGCAGTGGCACCTCGAATCGCCACGTTAAGTCGCTGGCAGACAATGTCTGGGTAGAAGCCAAGAAAGCAGGTTTTACCCCAATGGGCATGGAAGGTCAGCAGACCGCCGAATGGGTGCTGGTTGATTTTGGCGATGTGGTTGTACACGTGATGCTGCCCGAAGCGCGTCTGTTCTACGACCTTGAGCGGCTCTGGCAAGTACCGGCGGCAGACGGCGAATCAAGCGACGGCGGCGATGAGAGTTAGCCTGCTCTGTATCGGCGGCAAAATGCCCGACTGGGTTGAGGCCGGTGTGGCGGAATACCGCAAGCGCCTGCCTCAGGAAATCCAGTTGGATATTCGCGAATTGCCGCTGGCCAAGCGTGGCAAAAACACCGATATTCGCCGCGCTATTGCTCAAGAGGGCGAGGCGATGCTGGCGGCCATTCCCCGTGGTGACAAGATCATCGCGCTGGATGTAAAAGGCCGCTCTGTCAGTACCGAGTCGCTGTCAAAATCCCTGGCGGCGTGGCGCATGGAGGGCGATAACGTCAGCATACTGGTCGGCGGTCCCGACGGTCTGGCTGCGCCCTGTCTGGCGGCGTCCAGTGAAAAATGGTCGATGTCGGCAATGACCTTGCCGCACCCACTGGTGCGGGTTATGTTTGCCGAGCAGCTCTATCGCGCCTGGACTATCCTAGCTAATCATCCCTATCACCGTTGAGTCATGGCCACCATACCCCGACGCCAGACCCTAAAAAACACCTACCGCGAGCGCTATGTTTACCGGCGCCGAATGTTTGTGTGCATTGTGTTATTGATGGTGATGACCGGGGTGTTGGTGTCGCGCTACACCCAGCTGCAAATCCTCGACTACGACATTTACAAAACACAGTCTGACCGCAACCGCATTCAGCTGATGCCGATAGCGCCCAAGCGCGGCCTGATCTTTGACCGCAATGGTATACTGCTCGCGGAGAATATTCCCAGCTATACACTCACGGTGATTCGCGAGCGCGTTGACCAGCTGGATGAAACGCTGGCCATTATTGGCGAGCTTATCGAACTCAGCGACGACGATATCGAGCAATTTAAAAAACGCCTGCGTCGGCGTCGGCCCTACGAGGAAGTGCCGCTTAAGTTCCGCCTCAGTGAAAAAGAGATCGCCATTATTGCCGTCAACCGGCACCGCATTCCCGGTGTCGATGTCGACGCCCAGCTGGTGCGCCACTACCCCCAGGGTGAGTTATTTGCCCATGTGCTGGGTTACGTAGGCCGGATTAGTGAGCGCGAGCAAGATGCCATCGACCCTGTTAACTACAGCGGCACCCACCACATCGGCAAAATTGGTCTGGAAAAATACTACGAAGACCTGCTGCACGGCACCGTCGGCTACCAAAATGTGGAGAGCAATGCCCACGGCCGAATTCTGCGCGTGTTAGAGCGCCACGACCCGCTGCCAGGCGGCGATATTCAACTGCATATTGATGCGCAGGTGCAGAAAGTTGCCTACGACGCCATGGCCGGACGGCGCGGCGCCGTGGTGGCCATCGACCCCAAAACCGGGGGCGTGATCGCCATGCTCAGCACGCCGAGCTACGACGCCAATTTATTTGTTGGCGGCATTAGCGGCAAAGACTACCGCGCCCTGCAAAACGACAACGACCTGCCGCTGTACAACCGCGCCTTACAGGGCCAGTACCCGCCGGCCTCTACCGTAAAACCCCTATGGGCGCTGGCCGGTATGTATTACGGCGTGGTAACGCCGGCCACGCGCTACGCTGACCCAGGTTTTTTCAGTCTGCCCAACGACACCCGGCGCTACCGCGACTGGAAGCGCGGCGGCCACGGCGCCTCGGTGAATATGGATCAGGCCATTGCCGAAAGCTGCGATGTGTACTTCTACGAGCTGGCCTACAAGCTGGGCATCGATCGCCTGCACGATTTTGGCACGCGCTTTGGCTTGGGGGATGTCACTGGCATCGATAACACCAATGAGCGCGGCGGGCTGTTGCCGTCGCGGCAGTGGAAGCGCGACACCCGCGGCAGCCACTGGTACCCCGGCGAAACCATCAACGTGGGCATTGGGCAGGGCTTTATGTTGGCAACGCCGCTGCAAATCGCTGTGGCCACCTCGGTGCTGGCCTCGCGCGGCGAACTGCGTGCACCGCGGCTGTTAGCCGCCGTCGGTGGCGAGCCGGTTGAGGCACCGCTGCTTGGCAAAATGGAAGATGTCCCCGAAAGCCAGTGGGATGCGATCCAGCATTCCATGGAAGAAGTGATTTACGACGTGCGCGGCACCGGTCGCTCGCTGCGCAACGGTCTGCAATATCGCATGGCGGGTAAAACCGGTACCGCTCAGGTGATTAGTATTGCCGCTGGGGAAGAGTACGACTCGGAGTCCCTGGAAAAGCGCAAGCGTGACCACGCCCTGTTTGTTGCCTACGCCCCGTCGGAAGACCCGCAAATTGCCGTCGCCGTGATTATTGAAAACGGCGAGAGTGGCGGCGGTGTGGCCGGGCCGGTTGCGCGCGCGGTGATGGACGCGTATTTATTAAATTCGCCGGATGTGGCGAGCGGAGAGCAGCAATGAGCCAGTCCGATTTTCTGCGCCAGTTGCCCAGTGGCGCAGGCCCTATGTACAGTCAGCGCACGCTGTCCCAGCGCCTGCGTATCGACCCGGTAATGTTGTTCCTGCTGTTGTTGTTAAGCGGTGTGGGTTTGATGGTGCTGTACAGCGCCAGCGATGAAAACGCTGCGGTGGTGTTGCGGCAGGGTCGCTTCCTCTCCGTTGCCTTTGTGGTGATGGTGCTGGTGGCCCAGCTTCACCCGGAACAGTTACAGCGCTGGGCGCCGTTTGCCTTTATTGGCTGTATTTTACTGCTGATCGCCGTGCATTTTATGGGGGTTGGCGCGAAGGGCGCGCAGCGCTGGTTGTCGCTTGGCGGTTTTCGCTTTCAGCCCTCGGAGTTGGCAAAACTGATTATGCCGATGACCGTGGCCTGGTACTTGTCGTCGCATCCACTGCCGCCGAGCTGGCGCTATACCGCGGCGAGTTTGGTGATTATTTTTGTGCCCACCGTGCTGGTTGCCACTCAGCCCGATCTGGGAACCTCTATCCTGATCGCTGCCTCGGGCATGTTCGTGCTGTTTTTGGGGGGCATTAGCTGGACCTTTATCTTCTCCGCCTTCGGCCTGCTGTTGGCCGCCGCGTGGCCGATGTGGGAATTTGTGCTGCACGACTATCAGCGCCGCCGAATCCTGACGTTGCTAAACCCAGAGAGCGACAAGCTGGGCGCGGGTTGGAATATTATTCAGTCCAAAACCGCCATCGGTTCCGGCGGCTTCGAGGGCAAGGGCTGGCTAATGGGCACCCAGTCCCATCTGGACTTCCTGCCGGAGAGTCACACCGACTTTATTATTGCGGTACTCGCCGAAGAATACGGCCTGCGCGGGGTGTTGCTGCTGTTGCTGTTGTACGCCTTGATCATCGGTCGCGGCATCTGGATCTCCACCCAGGCAAAACATTGCTTCGGTCGCTTATTAGGCGGGAGTATTATCCTAACTTTCTTTGTCTACGTATTTGTAAATATGGGCATGGTCTCCGGGCTGCTGCCAGTGGTGGGTGTGCCCCTGCCGCTAGTTAGTCAGGGCGGTACATCATTGGTGACATTGCTGGTGGGTTTTGGCATCTTGATGGGGATTTATGCCGACGAGCGATTGGTGCATCAGTAAACGCGCTATCGGCCGCTGTTCACGGGCCTTCAATAAAAGAGAGAATACACAGTGATTTTACGCAAATTGATTTCTTCGCCGCTGCGCTGCCTTGCTGCCGCCGTGGCTATGTCGACGCCGCTGCTGGCGTCGGCCGATTACAGCCAGCACGATAAGGCCGCTGAATTTGTCGACAAAGTGGTCGAAAAACACAGCTTTGACCGCGACTGGGTGATCAATATTCTGCAGCAGGCAGAAAAGAAGCAATCCATTATCGACGCCATGGAGCGGCCGGCAGAGTCGGTAATGACCTGGGCGCGCTACCGCAAAATTTTTATTCAGGACTCGCGCATCAAACAGGGCGTGAAATTCTGGCAGGAACACGCCGACACGCTGGCGCGGGCGGAAAAAGAATTTGGCGTTCCCGCTGAAATGATCGTCGGCATTATCGGTGTGGAAACCCGCTACGGCCGCAATAAAGGCAGCTACCGCGTGGTGGATGCGCTGGCGACTCTGGGTTTCGACTTCCCCCGCCGCAGCACCTTCTTCCTCGGCCAGTTGGAGCAATACCTGTTAATGGTACGCGAGCAGGACTTTGACCCACTGAGCTTCAAAGGCAGCTACGCCGGCGCAATGGGTTATGGTCAGTTTATTCCCAGCAGCTATCGCGCCTACGCCGTCGACTTCGACGACGACGGCCAGGCAGACATAGTGAACAATCCCGTTGATGCCATCGGCAGCGTTGCCAACTACTTTGCCGAACACGGCTGGCGCAAAGGTGAAACCGTAGTCACGCCAGCGGTATTGAGCGAGCCAGTAGATGAAACCCTGTTTAATGCGGGCCTGAAGCCGGTAAAAACCCTTGCCGAGTTGAAGCTGGGCGGTATCAGCAGCAATCAAGCGCTGGATGAAAGCATGAAGGCCACGGCAATGAAGTTCGACGGTGCCAAGGGCGACGAGTACTGGGTAGGGCTGAAAAACTTCTACGTGATTACGCGCTACAACCACAGCTCTATGTACGCATTGGCCGCGCACCAGCTTAGCCAAAAAGTGGCCGAGGCCTACCGCAGTGAAGTCGCGCAGAAATGACGCGACGCTTACCTTATGGCCTGCTGTTGTTACTGCTGCTGCAGGCCTGTAGCCAGCCGGCAATTCGTCAAAGCGGGCCCGTTGAACCACCGGTAACACCCACCGAGAACGACGGCGCACCGCTGCACGACGTTGACCCAAATAGTCTCGCCGATGCCACGCCGCGCCCGGAAATCATCCGTATGGCCGGCAACAGCAACCCCTACAAAGTGCTGGGAAAAACCTACCACTTGGTGGACGACCACCGCGGCTTCAAACAGCGCGGCATCGCTTCATGGTACGGCACCAAGTTTCACGGCAAAGCCACCGCCAATGGCGAGACCTACAGCCTCTACCAAATGTCGGCGGCGCATAAAACACTGCCCATTCCGGTGTATGTGCGGGTGAAAAATTTGGAAAATGGCCGCGCAACAATTGTTCGCGTGAATGATCGCGGGCCATTCCATTCAGACCGCATTATCGACCTCTCCTATGCTGCCGCGGTTAAGCTCGGCTTTGCGCGCAAAGGCACGGCCGCAGTGGAAATTGAGGTGATTGACACGGATAATATCGACGGCGCAGAAAAAGCCGCTGCCGATTACTATTTGCAGGTGGCCGCTTTCTCGCAGCTGGACTCCGCCCAGGCCCTGAAAGATGCACTCGGCGCCGGCATGGCCTACCCGGTATCCATCGCGAGTCAGGCGTCGTCGGAGCCGGTGATTCACCGCGTGCGCATCGGCCCGCTACCGGATTACGCAACGGCACAGGCGGCGCGCAAAGCGTTGCGCAGTCGTTGGTCTGGTGAACCGCAGTTACTGGTCGACGAGCGTCAATAGAGCGTCGTCGCGATAAATTAGCTAACGAAAACTCATCGAAAAAGGTTTTGTTTTGAAACGCTTAGTGTTCTTGATTGTCTCCGCCCTGGTCTTTGCCAGTCACGCTGCCGCCCAGCAAAGCCTGGTGCCAGCGCCACCGGCTATCTCCGCGTCTGGCTACTTGCTAATGGACGCCGACAGCGGAGAGGTATTGATTGAACACAATGCCGATGAGCGCCTGCCGCCCGCCAGCCTCACCAAACTGATGACCAGCTATGTGCTGTCATACGAGCTGGAACAAGGCCAGGTGAGCAACAGCGACCTGGTTACCATCAGCAAAAATGCCTGGGCGCAAAACCCCATCTTCACCGGCTCGTCGCTGATGTGGATCGAAGTTGGCAAGCAAGTCACCCTTGGGGATCTGCATAAAGGTGTGGTGATCAGTTCGGGTAACGACGCCAGTGTTGCCGTGGCCGAATATCTCGCCGGCAGCGAAGATGCCTTCGCCGGCATTATGAATCAACACGCGCAAATGCTGGGTTTGGAAAACACCCACTTTGTGAACTCCCACGGCTTGCCCCACCCCGAGCACTACACTTCGGCGCGCGACCTGGCCATTCTGGCGCGGGCGATCATCGACTTCCCTAATGAGTACGCGCTGTACAGCGAAAAAGAGTTTGTCTACAACAACATCCGCCAGAACAATCGCAACGGCCTGTTGTGGACGGACCCCAGTGTCGACGGCCTGAAAACCGGCCATACCAATGAAGCGGGTTACTGCTTGGTGACCTCCGCCAAGCGTGAGGGCATGCGCCTGATCTCCGTGGTAATGGGCGCTTCCAGTGAGCGGGTTCGCGAGCGCGAAACCCAAAAGCTGCTGTCTTACGGCTTCCGGTATTTTGAAACCCACCACCTGTATTCGGCCGGCACTGAGCTGACCAAGGCCAAGGTGTGGAAGGGCGGCAGTGCCGATGTGGCGCTGGGCGTGCAAGACGATGTCTACCTGACCATTCCCCGCGGCAAGGCCGATGACCTGGATGCGCAGTTAATTGTTAACGAGGTGCTTACTGCGCCCATCGCCGCCGACAGTGAATACGGCGAGCTGCAAGTAAGCCTGGACGGCAAGTTGGAAGTCAGCGTACCACTGGTGGCACTGGAGTCAGTGGAAGAGGGCAGCATCTTCAAACGCCTGTGGGACAGCATCGTGCTGTTCTTCCTGAGCCTGGTGTCGTGAGGGTAAGAGCATGACGCAGCAAGAGCCACCGAAAATTGAATTCCCCTGCGACTATCCCATTAAGGTGATTGCCGACAATCACGAGGAAGCGCGGGGCAAGGTACTGGCGGTGATGGAACAACACGCCGCGCCACTGGCCGAAGGCTGTGTTACCGAGCGGCTGAGCCGCGAAGGGCGCTTTATGTCGCTCACCGTGACCATTGTGGCCACCGGCAAAGACCAGCTTGAGCGCATCCACGTAGACCTGAAGGCGACCGGCGTCGTTAAAATGGTAATGTAGTGAGCGAGAAAATCCTCTATCAGCGCCGCTTGGCCGGGCTGCAAGACTACCAGCCAGTGTGGCAGGCCATGCAGGCCTATACCGATCAGCGCGATGCCGACAGCCCCGATGAACTGTGGTTTTTAGAACACCAGGCGGTATTTACACAGGGGCAGGCTGGCAAGGCCGAACATATTTTAATGCCCGGCGACATTCCCGTGGTGCAAGTGGATCGCGGCGGCCAGGTTACCTACCACGGCCCCGGCCAGTTGGTGGGCTATGTGCTTATTGATCTGCGGCGGCTCGGTATTGGCGTGCGTGACCTGGTTACCGCCATTGAGCAAAGCATTGTCGACGCCCTTGCCGAGCTGTCCATTGCCGCTCACCCGCGTGCCGACGCCCCCGGCGTTTATGTGCAAAGCGGCGCTAAAATTGCCCAATTGGGCCTGCGTGTGCGGCGCGGTTGCAGCTTTCACGGCTTGAGCCTGAATGTCGATATGGACCTGTCGGTGTTTCAGCGCATCAACCCCTGCGGCCATGTCGGTATGGAAGTTACCGACATTCTTCGCCAGGCACCGCAGCAAAACAGAGACATGGCAAGGCTGATGGACAGCCTGTCGCGTCAACTAGCCACGCGTCTGGGCTACAGCAGTAGCCCCGTGCTGGACGACAATCAACTACCCGAGCTGTAGTCGCAGCCCGGCAGAGGTAATAGCAATGAGCGAGACAAGCCAAGGCCAAAAACGCCCCGCCGCCAAAAAAGTGGTGCAGGGCGAAAAACTGCGCGGCGCCGAAAAAGTCGCCCGTATTCCGGTCAAGGTCATTCCCTCGGTCGAACTACCGGTTAAACCGAGTTGGATTCGCGCCAAGCTGCCCGCCAGCCCGGAAATCAGCCGTATTAAGCAAATTCTGCGCAAGCACAAACTCGCCTCGGTATGTGAAGAAGCCGCTTGCCCCAACCTGGGTGAGTGCTTCAGTGGCGGCACCGCCACCTTTATGATCATGGGCGAAATCTGTACCCGTCGCTGCCCCTTCTGCGATGTTGCCCACGGCCGCCCCAACGCCCTGGACGAAAACGAGCCTCGCGAGCTGGCCGAAGCCATTGCCGAAATGCAGCTGAAGTACGTGGTCATCACCTCGGTGGACCGCGACGATCTGCGCGACGGCGGCGCCCAGCACTTTGCCGACTGCATTCGTGAAACCCGTCAGCGCAGCGAAGGTATTCGTATTGAAGTGCTCGTACCCGACTTCCGTGGCCGCATGGATGTGGCGCTGGATATACTCGAGCAAGAAGCGCCCGACGTGTTCAACCACAACCTGGAATCGGTACCCAGCCTCTACAAAAAAATCCGCCCGGGTTCCGACTACCAATGGTCGCTCGACCTGCTCAAAAAATACAAAGAGCGCCGCCCCGACGTGCTTACCAAGTCCGGCCTGATGCTTGGCCTCGGTGAAACCGCCGACGAGCTGATTCAGGTAATGAAAGACATGCGCGCCCACAACATCGACATGATCACCCTCGGGCAATACCTGCAACCCAGCCGTGACCACCTACCCGTGGACCGCTTTGTTACCCCCGAAGAATTCGACGAATTCGGCCGCATCGCCGAAGAACTCGGTTTTAAAAGCGTTGCCAGCGGCCCGATGGTGCGCTCCTCGTACCACGCCGACAAACAAGTCGATCTTAGCCTGCTGAAGTAACTCAGCCCTCAGCAAGCAAGCCACTCAAGGGGCTACGCACACCGTGCGCGCCCTGCTTTAACCACCTAGCCCTGCTGGGTGGTGCTAGCCGTAAAAATAATGAAAGACTTGATCCCGTAGCTGCACGACTTTATCGTACGTAAGCAATAGCGACGCACAAGCATGTGCCCCCGTAATGACCGAAGGAATGGTAACGCACTCACAATGACAATCCCTGTCTGTAATCTGCACGCATACCCCGGTAAATCCTTCTTGACAGTGACATGGCCCAGTTATTGGTCGCGACCAAACCAGGGTTCAAAATACTCTATAAAAAAACAATGCATTAATATTAGAACGATGAAAACGGAGAGCTTCAAAGGGCTGGAACTTGGATCAATGAATGAGCTTCGAGTTACTCTGTCTTGGTATATTGATAATTACTACAACACGCAGCGAAGACACTAGGGGCTGGGATATAAGATCCCTAGTGACTACGAACAACGCGCGGCGCGGACGCATTAATGGTGGCGTCTACTTTTTAGGGGGAGCCTCCCGCCCGTGCTTTAGGCGTTAGACGGTGCCGTAGCGCCTCATCTACGGCTCAACATAGAGGAAAGAAAGAAATGAAGAAGTACGCTCTTGCTTTTGCAATGATGTTCTCGGTTGGTGCTTACGCTGCCGAATCTGCTGGTGTCACAGGCATGGTTATCACCAACAACACAGTCGAAAACAACAACTTTACTTATCCCCAGAACATTCACACCGTGTATTTCCCGAACGATCCATCTGAGGGTGCCATATTGCTGGCTTATATTGCATACAAAAAAACTGGAACCCATCAGCCATCTGTTGAGATCACAGACAAGAACGGCAAATACTTAGATCGTTGCACATTCGATCCGAGTAATGTCACAAAAACCCCATGGACTCATACGATTACTTGCCGCTGGGGTGGGCGTCAATCTGACGGCGGGCTCTATTTCACCATTTATGACAAGTTCGGCGGCAAGCAAGAAAAAATTGGCGAGTTGTTCTTGGCAGCAAAACCCCAATGACATCGACTGATAAAGGTGTGGGGCACAATAGATTTCAGCGCATGATCGAAAATTTCAACGACAGGCCTCTTGAAGAAATCACCAAGCACCTTGACAGACTCGGTATATCAACAGCATTCATTGCTGGTGCTGCTGCCGTTGCCAAATACAGCGACAAGGTGTTGCCTGCCTGTCCAGTGGCGGCAAAGATTGTTGCTGTAATTCTGGTGTTTGTTTCTCATTGTCTGGGTTGGCTTCGGGGCTTGGGTCGGGTTAGCAAAGATGGAATCTGGCCGTCTGAGAGGCCATCTTGGTGGTTTGCTATTTTTGCTTGTGTCCGTCCTGGTCGGTGTTGGAGGAATGTTTGCAGCCATATCCGCCTAACAAACGCTTCGAGCGGGACTGTCCAAAAGCGGGCTTCGCCTGCTTGCGGCCAGCCCCTCAAGCTGTACGTTACATGGTGAAGCCAGTCTTATGATTGCGGTGAAACTTAGGGGTCTTCATCACCAAGATAGAGCGGCTGTAGTAGCCATGCTTCGCGATCCGAAGGTGATGAGGTTTCTTGGGCCCCGTCGCGCCCTGACAGGAGATGAGGCGGATTCATGGTTCAAGAGTGTGCTCGCTAATCCTGCGCGGTTCGCCGTTGCCAGGGCAGATACTGATGAATTCATCGGGTTCTGCGGCATTAAGCAGATAGATGGTGTTTTCGATTTCGGCTACTTCATCAGATCGGAATTTTGGGGTAACGGCATAGCTACCAGAGCATGCAGGCTGGCAGTTGAGAAACTGGCCGCCGATATCGATTTAGAGACAGTCCAGGTTTTTATTACGGACGAAAATGTTGCTAGCAAAAAGGTAGCCGAAAAATTGGGTTGGCAGGCCATATATAGTGGCCCTAAGGATGGAGAGCATGGCCGATACTATCGAATCACCATGTAACAAGGCGGTCAACCGAACGCCAAAAGCGCGGAGCTTTTGGGTCCCTCCGCTGGTGCTCCGGTACCGGTTACCTCGGCGTTAACTGTACAAACAAGGAAAGATGTGAGAATCATCAAAGTATTCCCTTTTCTTATACTGTGGCCGGGATGTGTCGGCCCATTGGTTCCGGTAAAAAATATGGATGAAGTTCCTCTTCAACTTAAGCGGGAAGTTCTTTCCATGCCCATTTATAACGAAAGCCAGCTTTTCCAAAAGCAATACAGCGTCATAAATATTGTTGAAGGTATTTCATGTAAGAACAAAACATGGGAACCCGCTGCAACTAAAACAGATGCCATAAACCAAGCTAAATACTGGGCGTACGAAATGGGTGCAGATGCTCTCTTAAACATACAGTGTGATCACCCAAGAAGCACAACAATATATAATTGTTGGGAGAGCATTACGTGTGCTGCGTAGGCAATTAAGGTCAGTGAATAAACAGTTAACAAAGCGCTCAAGCAAGGTGTAGTGGCGCAGGTCCATGGAATAGCGCGGAGTTGCCTACATTACTCAGGGGAGTCCAGCGCAGCAGACAACGAGCGGGAACGCAGCGCAACGTTGGGGCATCAAATGGCTAGATTCGATAGCCTTCAGGGAGGTATGCACTTGAAACCCATTTTAGCTACGACACTTGCTAACCTCTCAGAACGAGAATTAGCTGCGCGCCTTGCCGAATGCGATACCAACGCATTGGAGGTATTGATGCGTCGCTACAACCAATCGCTCTATCGTGCGGCGCGCAGTATCTTGAAAAACGAAGAAGAAGCCGAGGAGGCTGTACAAGATGCCTATTTGAAAGCCTACGGCGCCATTTCTAATTTCCGCGGCAATTCCAAACTCTCAACGTGGCTAACACGCATCGTTATCAATGAAGCGCTGGCGCGCCAGCGCAAACAGCAACGCCGAACGGCGATTATCCCCATTGACTCGGATGCAGGGGTATATTCAACTATTACCGAGGGTGCCACCATGTCGGACGCAGCTTCAGCTAATCCAGAACAGGACGCGCAGCGCATCGAAGTGCGCCGCCTGATCGAACGGAATATCGATAAATTGCCCGACGCCTTCCGTTGTGTGTTCGTCCTGCGAGCTCTAGAAGAAATGACGGTTGAAGAAACCGCAAGCTGCTTGGATATCCCCGAAGCCACTGTTAGGTCGCGTTATTTTCGAGCCCGTGGCCTGATGCGTGAAGCCATAGTGCGTGAAATTGACCTCAACCACGAAGATGCCTTCAGCTTTGCCGGCGCGCGCTGTGACCGCATCGTTGCTGGCGTACTAGCGAGATTGGCCGAGCACGCGAGCAGTAAACCAACGGCTTCGTAAACCGGTCGCATACGGGAACGCCAGCGCGGCTACGGTCATCCAACGACATGAAGCACAAGCCGTAAAGGGCTGCGCACCGTCAACCAGAGAGGTTCGCCATGCGTCGATTTATCATTGCTATCGGATACCTTGTCTTCGCCTTACCCACCTAAGCCGCCGATCCGGAGGCAGGAAAACGTAAAGCGGCTAGCTGTGGCGGTTGCCATGGCTGAGCGGGCATCAGCAATAATCCGGCCTGGCCGAATCTGGCCGGTCAGAAAGAACAGTACCTGTAAATCCAGTTGCGCGCGTTCCGCGATGGCACCAGCAGCAACCCGATAATGAACGGCATGGCCAAGTCCCTGACCGACACAGACATCGAAAATCTCGCTGCGTATTTTTCGAGTTTGACGCGGGAATAGTTGATTTGGTCAGGTCCGCAACCCCCACCGCAACTTACGGACAAGGCGAGGCTACCTTTCAGGCCGCCGGTTGCGAAGCTGGCATCCGCAAATTGGTGGATCACTTTTACGACATCATGGCCTCCGAGCCGGCGTATCAACGCATCTACGACTGGTATCCGGATGATATTACAGCGCGCGATAAACTGGCGCGTTTCTCAGCGGTTGGATGGGTAGGCCACGTTGCTACCAGAAGCGCTGTGGGCCCATCAGCATTCCGGCCGTTCACCAGCATCTGCCGGTCACAGCCACCGAGCGCGATATGTGGCTGGGATGCATGGCGCGGGCGCATACGCAGCAGGATTATCCGCAGGCATTACGCGACTACCTCATGGAGCAATTCTCATTCCCTGCCGAACTCATCCGCCGTCGTTGCGAGACGGAATAGTCCCCGCATGTCGAAAACCTTGCGGGAACGCCACAGGCGCTCATGTCATCTCATGGTCAGAGCCCGGCTCTGTATTTGAAGTATCACCGTTTGATTATCCCCTCAGGAGGGACACCATGACATACCCGATTTGCTCCAACAACCCGATGCGCCGCCATCGGTCATTGACCGGCAGTCTGGCCATTGCGATTGCTGTCGTATTGCCCGCCACAATGACAGCTTGTGCCAGCACCGATGATGGCGACCATCAACAGGTCGGCAGCGCACAACATGCAGCGCCAATGAACATGTTTGGTGGTGCCTCCTATCAGGGTGAACCGGTCCTGGTGGTTACTGCCGCACTGGTGCGAGCCGGGGGAGGCGCTGACAACTTCAGCTTTGCAAAAGCATTGGTTTCCATGTTGGGTGAGGAAACCTTCAACGCCGAAGTTGCCAAATTGACACAGCAATATGGCGAAGCCGAGGTCAAGACCTTTATTGGTGGCATGGACCTAGCTATCAACCTAAGCCTCAAACATGCTACCCAGGCTGGCGTAAGCCTGCCTGAACCCGCCCCGCTCAGCGGTGTGGAACTGGCGAAAGCTCTCGTCAATGCCGGCACCGCACCGGACGGGGCGTTCTGGAGCGGTTACCTCTTTGACAAGGCGGTCTCCAACCCGATTCACCATCAGGTCATGGTGGATATCAACAATTCCGCGGGTTACGAAGCGGACTTGGTTACCCACAAAATTTTAAACCAGGCAATGTATGACGTGGCACAGGTGTTGGGAATCAGCCATGTGAAACTGGCGAGCCTGCACTAGTGCCCTACCAAAAAATAATCGTACAACGAGGAATCCAATATGTTGAATTACGCATTGATCTCATTTGGGATTGCCGCCGTCGGCGGCTTAGTTCTGGCAGCCAGCGTGTTGCGCGACAAGTTCGCGCCGTGGGCTTTATCAATCGTGCACGCATTGTTGGGTGCCACTGGTCTGGTGTTGCTGATTACCATTCTGGTGCAGGGTTCCGCTCCGCAGCAGGTTCTAATCGGCTTTGTCCTGTTGCTGGTTGCCGCACTAGGTGGCTTTTTCCTAGCGTCCTTCCATCTACGGCAGAAAATTCCGCCGAAGGCAGTCGTGGTGGTACACGCCGGCGTGGCTGTTGCAGGCTTTCTCACCCTGGTCAGTTTGGTGCTGTAGAGCATGCGGCATCCGCTGCACCCTGCGTTGGTGCATTTCCCTGTTGCCTGCTGGTCATTGGCTGTTGTTTCAGATTTCGCCAGTCTGCACTTCGGTGAGGCAGCCTGGCGATGCTCGGCAGGTCTCTTGGCCGTGGGTTGTGGCATGGCGATTCTCGCCATGTTGGCTGGCCTTCTGGAGCTTTCGAAAGTTCCAGAAGGCCAGCCGCTGCGTGATACTTACTGGCACATCGGCTTGATGCTTGCCGCATTTAGCTTATTTACAGTGCGTCTTCTATTGGGTTTGGAGCAATTCCAGCCGGTCGCGCCGAATCTCGCACTTTTGTGCGTGAATGTTGGGGGGGGGATTTCTCTGGTAGTTGGCGGTTGGTTTGGTGGTCGACTAGTGTATCAACACGGTATAGGGGAAAATTAAAAGCTGGTGATTGGATACTGCAACGCGTACTCAACCCGCTGAATCCACTTTAGCTCTTAGAGGTGGGGGATAACAACGCCTTGTAGTTCCCGTTCTCAGATAGCAGGACGTCAGAACTCACGTTATCTGCGATGAGATATGCGCTAAGAATGCGGGAGCCTGTGCGTGGCTTGGATCAAAGGATTGAGTATATGAACGGTGAGTTTCAAATTTTATTGGGGACGAAAGGCATCTGGCATAGCGTGAATCGGTCAGGGCAGTGCACGGACAATGCTCGAATGGAGTCGTTCTTCCACAGTCTTAAGGCCGAGCTTATCCGGGGAGCGGTGTTCAATGGTGTGAAGACATTAGGTAACGCCTTGTCACATTACATCAACAAGTTTTATAACGAATGTCGGTTACACTCGAGAATTAGTTATTTGTCCCCGATAGAATATGAGTGCAGTGTAGTAGTTTGAAATGGGTACCCATTTTATTGGGGGAAGATCACGCTTCGCGCTCGAGCGTTAAAACGGACTGCTTAACCTAAAGGAGTAAGTATGGAAATAGAGAAAAACTGGCCGGATATTCTAAAGGTTCTTGGCAATGCCAAGCGCTCCAACCGTTTCTTCTCCATCGCTACTGTAAATCCTGACGGGAACCCTCACGTAACACCGATAGGTCATGTGTTTTTTCGTGATGATATGACGGGCTATTACTTCGACGCTTACTCAAAAACCATGCCGAAAAACTTCGAGTACAACAAGCGAGTATGTGTCATGGCTGTAAACAGTAGCACCAGATTTTGGTTAAAGTCCCTTTTCAAGGGGCAGTTCGACTCGGCTCCTGCTGTGCGTTTGTTTGGAGAGGTTGGTGAGGCACGGCAAGCCACCGAGGATGAAATTTTTGAGCTTCAGAATGCCATCCAAGTCACCAGGAAACTGAAGGGGCATAAATTGCTCTGGAGTGATCTGGATAGGGTGCGAGATATTAATTTCGATTCCTTCTCGCCTGCAACATATCCGGCAATGTGCGAGGGGCTCTGGAAGTGAGCCAAGGCGAGACGGTTTTTAACAATGCCAGACACAGCGACGGCATTGCAGCCTTGCCTTCACTCCGTAGCCGCGCGTTATATTTCAGGGAAGCTATGAGCAAAGAGAACGGAGAGTACCGCATAAGCGATGACCGAAGTGATGTGCAAGTTGATAAGGTTGAAGCACTTTTAAGGTCATCGTATTGGGCTAAAGAAAGGCCGCTGGAGACCATGATGGTCTCAATAGACAATAGCATTTGCTTCTCGCTGCTTCACAAAGGTGAACAGGTCGGCTTTGCGCGAGTCGTTACTGATTTCGCTTCTGTAGCCTATATCGCTGATTTAATAATTCATCCGGATCATCGTGGTAAGGGCCTTGGAAAGTGGGTATTCGGCGAGATTAGCAACGACCCGCGCTGGCGCGCGAAGTTTCAATTTCTTGCAACCGATGATGCTCATGGGCTGTATCAGCAGTTTGGGTTTTCTGGCAGTAGCAAGTTAATGAGCACAAAAATATAACAGGCGTTAGCCGTTGCCGCTGTGGTTTCTGCGGTTTGAAGGCCCGCCGTTTGCTGGTGTAAGTAGATTCGCATAACATCATCGACATCGATTTGGGCGCTTGCTCGTTCTACACACTCTATACAGACCTTGGTCCGCTAATGTCATGAAAAGAACTCATCGCCGCGTTGGTGCGCCATGCCGCTGACCAGACGCCGTATTCTCGGTCTTGTGCCCGCAGTTGCAGGCGTATCACTATTGAGCGCATGTGGTGGTGATGCCGGGCACAGCGGTTCGTTTATGGTGGATGATGAAACGCTGTTGCCGCCGCTGGGGGCTGGCGATGCGGCGTCGGTATTTCCCTCTTCCGTGGCGAGTGGTGATCCGACGCCGTCGGGCGTTATTCTCTGGACGCGCCTTGAGCAATCGGCAATCGAGCCTGATCAGGATGTGCTTTGGGAAGTGGCCGAGGATGAACGCTTCTTGCGTCGGGTGGCTGAGCATTACGGCGCGTCGCCGACACTGGTTTATCTGGAAAGCCCTGTGGTAGTGGACAACGTTAGCGGTGAGGTCATCAGCGACTAACGCGTTGTACATCCGCTGCGCCTGTTCCTTTGAGGGCTGGTAGTTTGCGTGGTATATAGTGCCCCTGCTTTGATTAAGGACGGGACATATGCGCATAGCTTCTTGGAACGTGAACGGTATTCGCGCGGTAATGAAGAAAGAGTTTCTGGAGTCGGTGGCCACGCTGGATGCCGATGTTTTATGCCTGCAGGAAACCAAGGCGCAGGACGACCAAGTGGCCGCGGCGCTGGAAACCCTTGAGGGTTACCATATTTACAGTAACTCGGCGGAGCGCAAGGGCTATTCGGGCGTGGCCATTCTGAGCCGCAAAGCGCCGCTGCGAGTGTTCGCGGATATCGGCATTGATGAGCACGACAAGGAAGGGCGCGTGCTCACTGCTGAGTTTGATGACTTTTACCTGCTTACCGTTTACACCCCCAACTCCGGCAGTGAGCTGGTGCGCTTGCCGTATCGCGAGCGCTGGGATCGCGACTTTCTGGCCTATGTGAACAAGCTCGGTGAAGACAAGCCGGTACTCATGTGTGGCGACTTTAATGTTGCCCACACTGAAATGGATATCGCCCGCCCCAAGCCCAATTACAACAAAAGCGCGGGTTACACCCAAAAGGAAATCGACGGGCTGGACCATATTCTGGCGGCCGATTTCGTTGATACCTATCGCGCCCTGCATCCGGAAACGGTGAAATACAGCTGGTGGAGCTACCGTGCCGGTGCCCGTGGTAAAAATATTGGCTGGCGGATCGACTACTTCCTAGGTAATCGCGACTTTGTCGAGCAGCGAGTGACAGCGGCGGAGATCTGGAATGATATTCACGGCTCCGATCACTGCCCGGTCAGTGTGGATTTGAGCTAGTCGGCGCAAAAGCAGGGCCAGTGATGATACGAGGGCGACAGGGCAATGGCATCTGAAGCGGAAAAAGGCCGTGTGGAAGTCAGCATTTTCTGCCGCTTTGCCGAGGCCGCAGGCCTGGATCACCGCGACGTTGAAAAACAATTGCCGGAGGGCGGCAAGCCGGATATCCGCTGTCGGCTCAATGGGCAAGTCACCTATTTTGAATTGACCGAGGCCTGCTCGGAAGATCTGGCCAAGGCGATCGCCGGGGCAGGGCGCGTTGACAGCGAGGCCCTCGCCCGCCTTACCGACTACACCTCTGCGACCTACCTGAAGAAAATTGCCAAGCGCTACCAAGTGAGCGAGCCCGTTGAGCTACTGATCTACAACATTGGCCGCACGCTGCTGCCCGATAAGGTGATTATCGACAATCTGCGCAAGCTCGCGCAGCGTGATAAAGGCCAGTTCCGCCGTGTGTGGTATTTCGGCGACAGTGTTGTTCAGCTCTAGCGTGGTGATGTGCAGGGGGAGTTGTCATGGAAAAGGCTGGGGCGGCTGGGCGTTGAGGCGACGGAGATGATCTATCCGCTGTCGGGAATATTGCTCGGGCCGGTCTTATTAGCGCAGGGCCGCTATGTGCGCGGCATTACGCCGCGTCTGCCCGAGGCCGCGGGGCCGCGCTCGGGGCAACTGGGCGACAGCGGGCAAGCGCTGCGCTTGTTGCTGGTGGGAGACTCTGCGGCGGCGGGGGTTGGCGTTGCCAGTCAGGAAGAGGCCTTGCTGGGCCAGTTG
Organism: uncultured Spongiibacter sp.; assembly: GCF_964011655.1. Taxonomy (NCBI): domain Bacteria; kingdom Pseudomonadati; phylum Pseudomonadota; class Gammaproteobacteria; order Cellvibrionales; family Spongiibacteraceae; genus Spongiibacter; species uncultured Spongiibacter sp. Next base: position 107,871 of record NZ_CAXGPO010000007.1, read on the forward strand.
GTCGCCGGGCTTGCGCCGTTGCGGCCGCTACATTGGCGCCTACTGGCGCGCTCCGGCGATACTTCCGCACAGTTATTGGCACGTTTAGCCAGCGAGAGTGCTGACGCCGCCGACGCTGTGGTGGTGTCTATTGGGGTGAATGACGTGCTTGCCGCCACTGGGCGGGGCCGGTGGTGCAACAACATTACCGAGATTATCCGCCTGCTGCGCGAGCGCTTTGCCGCCAAGCATATTTATTTTTCCGCGCTGCCACCCATGCACGCCTTTCCTGCATTGCCGCAACCTCTGCGTTGGTGGTTGGGCCTGCGCGCCCGGCAATTAAATACCGAGCTGAGACAGCTTGTTGAGCCGCTGGCAGACTGCAGCTACGTTCAGGTGCCTTACACCTTGCACCCAGCGGCTATCGCCGAAGACGGTTTTCACCCGGGTGCGGCGGCCTATCGGGAGTGGGCGCGCTATCTTGTTGATGAGGTGGGGTTGGGCCGCGGTCACTGACGCTGAGCTATACCATTACCGAATCATGAGTTGACGCGCTGCCTTGAGTGTTCGTTGGATTGTCTCGTTATTCCTTGAGTTGTAAATGAGTGCCGGCCGCTATTTTCGCGGCTTACGCCCCCCGTTTTCCGCGGCTCTACTATGCTGAATTCAGTCTTTGCATTTGACACTGCACGCTAAGTCTATAAAGTGACATAGCGGTTTGCGCGGCTAGGCGGTTGCGTCAGTCGGAGCGTGGAGGAGGACACCCGTGAATAATAAGATAATGTTAGTCGTTTTTACCCTACTGCTTGCCGCGTGCGGCGGCGGTAGTTCAAGTAGCAGTAACTCGGGTGGCAACCCAGACCCCGGCAATGGCGGTAACCCCGGTGGCCCCGGTACGGTCGATGACCGCGTAAGTCTGCAAGTGCTGTCGAACCGACCTGACCTAGTCTCTGCTGGCGATGTGTTGGTAGAGGTGGTTGCGGAAGATGCTGCCGCCGTCGACGAGCTGGTACTGCTGCGTAACAACACCGATGTGACTCAGCTGCTGCAAGCTGACCCGGATAATCCGCTGCGCTTGTTGGCCCTGGTTGATGGCCTGAGCGTCGGCGAGAACACCCTAAGCACGAATATCGGCAACAGCCTGACGGTGGTAAACCACCCCTCTGGCGGCCCCGTGTTTACCGGCCCGCATATCCAGCCCTGGAAGTGTCAGGACAGCGCTGTGGACGAAAACTGTAACCAGCCTGTTGAGTACCGCTGGTTGTACAAGTCCAGTAACTCGCTGCAGGGCGGCTTGCAGCCTTATGACCTGGACAATCCGCCCGATGATGTGGCGATGACCACCACGGATAACGGTGAAACGGTGCCGTTTATTGTGCGCCAGGAAATTGGTTATCAGGCCCGCGATCAATACACGATATTTACGCTGCAAAAAGTCGGTGAAGACTGGACGCCAATGCAGCCGCAGTCGCAGTGGAACCGCCGCCTGTTGGTGACCCACGGCGGTAACTGTCGCGGCGACCACGACACCAGCTCAGCGCGCACAGACGATTACGCTGGCACCATTCCCGGCAACCCGCTGATCGAGCAGTCTTATATTACTGCGCTGGGGCTGGGTTGGTCGGTGCTGTCCACTGCTCAGCTGAACTTGGGCCACAACTGTAATTTGAGCTATCAGGCCGAGTCGCTGCTGATGGCAAAAGAGCGCTTTATCGAGCAGTACGGCGAGCTGCGCTACACCGTTGGTACGGGCTGTTCAGGCGGGGCGATTACCCAAAACATGATCGCCAATGCCTACCCCGGCTTGTATCAGGGCTTGCTGACCACCTGTACCTACCCGGATGTGATGAGCACCGCGACCCAGTTTGCGGACTACCACATTTTGTTGAAGTACTTCGACTTTAACGTCGATACCACCGAGCCCAGTACGCCGGAAGACCTGATCGCTCATGTGGAAAACATCGTCGGTGCGCAAGTTGCCCGCGATGGCACGCCGTTTACGGTGCTGCAGCAGAACGCCATTTACGGCCACCTTAATGGCATCGTGAATGCCTCGCTAGCCGACTCAGCGTTGTTCGCCGAAGCGGTCGACCCCGCGTCTAACTGCGGGGGAGTGAGTGCCGAGGAGCGCTTTGACCAGGACACCAACCCCGGCGGTGTGCGCTGCGATGTACTGACCTTTATGCAAAATATGATCGGTGAGCGCGAGCGCTTTCCCGCCGAGGACCCCCGCGACCGCTGGAGCCAGATTGAAAAAGACCTGGGTTATGCGTTCTCGGGTTTTCCGCTGGGCAATGAAGGGGTGCAGTACGGCCTAACGGCCTTGCAACAGGGGATTATTTCGCCGGCGCAATTCCTGGCGCTCAACACCAATATTGGCGGTGTTGACCCCAGTCTGAATGTGACCCAGGAGCGTTTAAAGCCGGACTACCCGGCGCTGCCCAATGCTTACCGCACAGGTATTATGAACACCATTGTGAATATGGATACGGTGCCCATCATTAATATGACCGGCCCAGACCCCGGTGCGGCCCACGACAGTGTGCATGGTTACTGGGTGCGCTGGCGTCTGGAGCGGGAGTTCGGCCACCGCGACAACTTTGTGCACTGGGGCGGTCTGACACCGCTGGTTGGCGACCTGAATTATATGAATCAGTCGCTGGTCGCGATGGCCTCCTGGCTGGACGCCATTGAAGCCGATACCAGCGATACGCCACTGGCACAAAAAATTATCGCCAATAAGCCCGCCGATGTGCAGGACCAGTGCAATGGCATTCCCGGTGAGATGTGCCCGGAAGAGTTGATGCTGGTATTCGGTACGCCGCGCACGGTGGCCGGCGCCGATAAATATGGCGACCAGGTGCAGTGTGAGCTCCGGCCTTTCAGCCGCAACGACGACTACGGTCTGGGGAACGTAATGTGGCAGGAAAGCGATTGGCAGGCGCTTGAGCAAACCTTTGCGACCGGCGTTTGCGACTGGACCAAGCGCCCGCTGGAATGGCAGCGCACGATCACTTGGCTGAAATACCAGGATGCTCAGGGCGATGTGATTACCGGTGGCGAGCAAATGACGCCCGCTGCCTTCCCGGCCGGTTGGGCGAGCCCGGCGTTTGCCAAGACCTGGGAGCCAGGCTGGCAGCAGTAAGCCGACAGTCGTAACAAGGCGACCTCAGGACGGGCGGGATAGTGAATCATCCCGCCCGTTTCTGTATGGTGTGCGCTCTTTTTTGTGACTGCGACTCGCCTCATGCCCGATCACCACTATTCTGAATTGCGCCTCCACAGTGCCGATGGCACGCCACTATTTGCCCGTGAATGGCGTCCGGCAGGGCCTGCCAAGGCCTGGGTAACCCTGAGCCACGGCACCAGCGAACACTCCGGTCGCTACGCCCATGTAGCGAAGGCATTTAACGATGCGGGCCTTGGCCTGGTGATGGCCGATCTGCGCGGCAGTGGCCAGAGCCCCGGAAAACGCGGCCATATCGAGCGGTTTTCGCAGTATTGTGACGATGTTAAGGCCGCGATCCGGCACACCCAGAGTCATCAGCCTGCCGTGCATTTTCTGGGTGGGCACAGCCTGGGGGGCTTGATCGCAGCCAGTATTGCGACTGAAAACCCCGAGGGTATCGATGGCGTATTTTTAAGCTGCGCCGCTTTTCAGTTGGGTTTTGCACCCGCGCCCTGGAAGCTGGCGCTGAGCCGCGTACTTGCCACACTGTGGCCCAGCCTGCCTATTAGCAACGAGATTGATGTCGCCCAGTTGAGCCGCGATGCCAGCGTGGGGGAGAGCCAGCAGCGCGATCCTTATAACCACGGCAAAGTGACCCCCAGTATGTTTTTGGCGTTCATTCAGGCCCAGCAGCAGGTGATGCAGGATGCGCCGAACATTGAGTTGCCGATGCTGGTGATGCATGGCGGCGCTGATGCCATCAGTGCCTGCGAGGGCAGCGAGCGGTTCTTCGCCAAATTGCGCAGTGACAATAAGGTGCTAAAGATCTACGACGGCATGTACCACGAGATCTTTAATGAACTGGGCAAAGAGCAAGTGTTTAGCGATGTGCTGGATTGGATGGCCAAAGTCGGCGAGCAATAAGCGCTATCTTGTCCGTCCTTCGCATCCACCGAATGGGAATAACGCGCTATAGTGCTAGCCGTTTTTGCTCAACAGTAAGGAAGAGATATGTTCAGTCATGTAATGGTTGGTGCGAATGATGTTGCTGCATCAAAGCGTTTTTACGATGCGATTCTCGGTGCCTTGGGCTATGAGCCGGGAATGATGGACGAGCGCGGCCGCTGTTTTTATTTCACCGCCAGCGGTGTATTCGCCATTACGCCACCAATTAATGGTGAGCCCGCCTGTCATGGCAATGGCAGCACTATCGGTTTTGCCGCGAGCAGCCCGGAACAAGCCGATGCCTGGCATGCTGCCGGCGTGGCCAATGGCGGAACATCTTGTGAAGATGCGCCGGGTGTGCGCGAGGGCGCAATTGGCAAGTTGTACCTCGCTTATCTGCGTGACCCTTCTGGCAATAAGGTGTGTGCGCTACACCGCGTGGAAAGCTAGGTCTGTTAGTCGGCGCTAGGCCAGCCCGAGGCTGGCCAAACTGGCGCTGACCATATTGCGCTTGCTCATATGCATGAGTGAGAGCAGGGCGTTGGCGTCTTCGCGCCCGAGCAGTTTGCGCGTTATCTGGCGCTCGCTAAGGCCAGAGCGGTGCAGGGCTGCCACCTCATCGCGAAAGCCGCGAATATGGTCCAGTTTTTCCTGCAGCACGGCTTTGCCATTGCTCACCACCGCGCGATGAGAGCAGAGCAGCGTGTCGAAGTCGAGTGATAGCACTTTCTCCAGGCTGTCGATCCACTCGCCCACATTGTCTTCAATGGTCATGTATTTCAGCCGGCTGGAAACATACAAATCGCCTGAAAATAGCCAGCCTTCATTGGGCTCTAGGTAGCACACCAAATCGGAGGTATGGCCGGGGGTATGAATGGGAATCAGCCGGTGGCCACTGCTGGTGTCGATATGCGTAGGCAGGGTTGCGGGCTGGCAAGCGGGAACATTCCCAAAGGTCAATCGACGGATCGCCGACAGGCGCATGCCCGCTTTTAGCCTGTCGTGATTATTCGGGTGGCTGTAAAGCGCGGCGCCGTGTTCGCGCTGAAAATAGTCGGCATTGCCGCTGTGGTCTTCGTGGTGGTGGGTCAGCACCACCTGGCGAACGGCAATGTCGGCAAAGTGCCCGCTCAATGCCTCGCGCTCGCGCGACGGCCCGGTATCGATGACGGTGTCGCCCAAACGGTAGACGATGCAACTGGCGGTAAGGTGGTAGCCGCCGCGTCGGTTAACACGGCCCAGGCGTATGCCCTCGATGCCGTTGTGAGAAATGCTGTGTATCAGTGCCATAGGTCTTATCCATTATTTGCGCCTAGCCTATCACTGCATGAGCCATGGGTTAACTTAACGGCTCGTAATGATGTGCGGTGCCGAGCCGGATAAGGGTGAACCCCAGCTTATTTTGCCAGTGCATTCTGGGCTACTATGTCGTCGCCAATAACAATAGAGAAGTTCCTTGAAGGTTTTAATTGTTGATGATCATTTGATGTTTGCCGAGGCCCTGGCGCTGACCCTGCAGGCGAAACTGCCCGGCTGTGAGGTGGGGCAATACGGTTGTGCGCAGGCGCTATTGGGCGATGAGGCCGCGTTGGCCGCTGCCGATTTGTTGATCGTCGATGTGGCCATGCCGGACCTGGATGGATTGTCGCTATTGCGGATTTTGGCGAGTTCGCGGCACACGCTGCGGGTGTTGTTATGCTCTGGCGCCATCGATGAGGACGTGGTGGAAAAATCCCAGCGCCTGTCGGTGGATGGTTTTGTCGACAAGTCTGAGGCCGCTGCCGAATTGGTGACGGCGGTGACGAAAGTCATGGCTGGCGAAGGCTATTTTTCGGAATCCTACCGGCTGTTGGCCAGTCAAACCGCCCCACCCAGTATTAAGCTCAGCCGCCAACAGGGGGCGATATTGGCCCTGCTTCAGCAGGGGAAAAGTAATAAGGAAATTGCGCGCAGTCTGTCGGTGAGTTTGAACACCGTGAAAACCCATCTACGGCTGCTGTTTGATAAATTGGATGTGCCCAACCGTACCGCCTGCCTGGAAAAAGCCCGCTCCCTTAGGCTCTTGTAAACGTATCTGGCGCGCACAGCGAGGCGATACGCTGCAGCAGCTCGGGCAGGGCAACGGGTTTGAGTAGCAGGGCATCGGCGTTGAATGTTTGTTCATGCTGCCCGCGGCTATTGCCACTGAGCACGACTTTGGGCACAGGCTGTGGCCATCTCGACGTTAGTGCAGCAAATACATCGTTGGCAGTGTCGCCATTGGCGAGCTGGCCGTCGCTAATCATGACATCAGGGCTCATCTCGTCGGCGCCGGGCAGGTCGGCGAGCGCTTCTGCCAGGCTGTTAAAGGCGTAGACATCGGCGCCCCATTCCACCAGCGCCATCGACAATGCGTCGGTGATACGTGGGTCGTCGTCCACAACAATAATGCGCAGCTGGCGCCCAGGCGGTAGAGGAGCCCCTTCACTTGCCGGCGCCGCACTGGGTTTTTCCGCTAGCGGCAGTGCGACGGTGAAGCGGCTGCCTTGGCCGGGAGTGGAGTCCACGCGCAATGTGAGCCCGCATAGCTCGCAGACGCGGCGGACAATGCTCAGGCCCAAGCCCAGCCCATCTTCGGCGTCATTGGATCGACTGGCTAGCTGGGTAAATTCCTTAAAAATACTGTCGTGGCGCATCGGGTCAATGCCGATGCCGGTGTCACTAACGGTGAGTTCGAGCTGTTTTTCTGTGTGGTGGCTACTAAGCCGAACGGTGCCGCGCTCGGTGTATTTAACGGCGTTGCCAAGCAGGTTGCGCAATAGCTGGTCAAATAACAGCGGGTCGGTATTAAGCCAGTATTGGCGCTGCACATCATTGTGTAGTGCCAGGCCTTTTTGTTGGGCCTGAGGTAAGCACTCATTGATGAGCTTGGCGAGGTGTTCATCCAGACAGAAGGGCTGGGGTTTGGCAGAGAAGTGTCGGCTTTGCAGGCGGGATAACAGCAGTAATTGCTCCAGCAACTCCCCGCCGGAGGCGATGGCCGTGAGGATTTTTTCGCTGAGCTCACGGCTCGGTGCATCGCCCTGCTCGTTAATCAGCGAGGCGTAAAGCGACGCGGCTTGCAGTGGCTGGCGCAGGTCGTGACTGACCGCCGCCATAAATTGATTCTTGCTGCGATTGGCGCGCTCGGCGTCGCGCCGGGCGATATCGGCCTCGATGCGCAAACGAATATTGTTGAGCTGGGCTTTGTGTATGAACAGGCTGAACGCGGTCAGTGAGCACAAGGTGAGTAAGGGGATGCCTTTGATGAACCAGCTTTGTTCTGCGTGAAAGCGGATTAGATAGAGCGACAGAGAGATAAACAGCGGCGTAATAAAACTAATAAAGATATCGGGGTACACGCCCATGGACACCGAGGGCGTGGAGCTGATCAGGGTAATAACAAGCAGGAAGACTAAAATTTTCTCGGTGCTGGCGCCGTCAAAAAATAGATAGGGCGCAACGCACCAGAGTCCGCTCCACATGAGCGCCATGCCAATATTGATGGCGTGCCACTTCTTGATTTTGCCACTTTCACTGTCGCGGTGGCGTTTGTAGAAGCTGACGACCAGCAGTGAGACGGCGCTGGTTGTTAGCACCAGCGTCGTCCACAACAGCGCATCAGCCCGGCTCATGGCGCCGTTAAACGGCAGCAGCAAGGCCAGGGCTATGGCTGCGGAAACCACAATACGAGACCCCACTTCCGCCATAAACAAATTGTGCCGTTCGCGGGTGATCTGACTTTCCAGCGGGAGGTCGGGTAAGTAGTCGTTAGCAGGTGCTTTCATTGGGGCGTTGTTCAGACAGAGTCAGATCATAGTGTCTCAGCCCGTCATTCTGTTGGCTTCGCCCATCAGAGTGAAGTTTTATTTTTATGGCTTTGCTTAAATTTCATCCGACGACAAGTGTTCCTGTTAGGTGACTGAGAGATTTAAGCACGATGAAGAGACCCGTTTTTTTCCAAGCAGCCCTGGCGGGCGCAATGTTCACCCTCGCTGCCTGTGGCGGTGGTAGTGGTGGTGGCAGTACCACCAGTGTGCCGGAGGGGACGCCGGGAAGTGTTGAGCGCCTGCTCTTTCCTGTGAACAGCACGTCAATTCCCAGTCAGTTCGACATGTACGCCACTGACGGCAGCGCTGAGGGCACGGGCTTGCTGAAGGACTTCAATGAAGGGCAGCCGGCTGTGCAACAATATTACGATGGCCGAGACCCGATATTGTTTGGCGATGGAAAGTTCTACTTTGGTGCCCAATCCCCCAACGAGGGACGTGAGCTGCGGGTCAGTGACGGCACCGAGGCCGGCACATCAGTGTTGGTGGATATCGAAGGCAGTAGCTATCCGCTGGATTTACAGTGGATGGATGGCAAGCTGGCGTTCAGCGCGGGTACAACGGACTTCGCTAGGGAGCTGTTTGTCTACGATCTCGACGCGGAGACGCTGACAGAGATTGATGTGGGTGGCGAGGACTCAAAAAACATTCATGGCATGCAAACGGTCGGCAACTCAATCTTTATCCTTGGCCGAGGGGTAAAATCAGATAGCCGTAATGTTCCTGCGCTGTATGTGAGCGATGGCAGCCAGGAAGGTACGCAGCTGGTGTTTGTTGAAGGTGAGCCGGTTGGTGGTGTGGCCGTAAAGCAACCGACCGAATCGCTGGCGGTGCAGCGCGCTGAAGCGCCAGCAAATACGCCCTATGTGCTGGCAGACGGCGATTACTACCCCACGAATATTCAGCCGCATAGCCTGACCAGCTTTGCCGGGCGGCTGTTCTTTTTGGCCAACAATGACCCCAACAACCAAAGCTCGTTGCTACTGTACAGCGTGGCGGAAGACGGCAGTGATGTGCGCCGCGAGCTGGGTGAGGATGTGACCTTCGTTCAGAATTTAACGGTGGTGGGCGATACGCTGTACTTCTATGCTGACCGCAGGATCAATGCCGCTAACTTCACCCGCCATGTCTATGCCTATGACGGCACCACACTGCAGGAGAGTGGTGATTTCCCCGAGGGGCTGTTTGCCTCGAGGTTTTACGCCACCTCGCTGGGCCTGTTCGTTGTGACCACCAACAACGTGTATCGCACTGCGTTTGAAGACGGGGAGTTCACCTTTGCCTCCATGCACCCCGGCGACACTATGACCACCTACACGGGCGTGAAATCACGGACGCAGTTCGGTGAGCTGTTCACCGAAGTTGAGGGCACCATTTACTTCGTGGCTGACACCGTTATTGACGGCACGGCGGTTGGTGAAGAGCTGTGGAAAACCGACGGTAGCGCTGAAGGCACCTCGCTGGTGCTGGAAACTAACGACCTGACCACTGGCGATAATCTGTCTTCAGCGCCACGGCCGCTGTTGGCTCGCTATGCAAACGCGCCCTTAGTAAGCGGCGAGGTGGCCGGCAAGTTGTTTTTCTCAGCCTATGACAACTCGGCGACACCCACCTTGCATGCCTACATGACAGACGGCACAGCCGAGGGCACGGTTAAGCTGCTTGAGCTACCCAACCAAAGTCGCCGGGACCTGTAGCGTAAATTTCGAGTGGCCAGATAGGGATGCGCCACTGGCAGGGACTGCTCTAGGCACGGATGTCGGCAGGGAAGCACATTCACCCAAACACCGCAGGTGGCTCTCCGCCTGCGGTGTTCTTGTTTTATAAAATACTGATAAGGTCCGTGAGTTTGTCAAAGGGCTTGTAGGGATCGCGTCGCGGCAGCACCCACAATGGCTATAATAACCCGCTGGCACAATTGGTGAATGGAGGCCTTATGAGACGAGTTCAGCGGGCGCAGTCGCCGTGGTGGCTGTGTGGGCTCTTATCACTCGGGATGAGCCTGATGCTGGTCTCCCTGATTCAGCCAGTGGCGCTACCGTGGTGGGCCTGGCTGCTGATGTTCGTCGTGGTGGTGGCAGTGCTGCGGCGCGGCTATGTCACGCGCAGCGAGCTGGAATGGCGGCAAGGCGAGGGCGAACCTGTGCTTGCGGGGCTGCGAATTTTTGACCGCTATAGCGTCGTGCCGCTATCGATTGCGACGGACCAGATTAATGCAGTCTACCTCGTCCACTACGCGTCGCTTTGGCAGTGCCCGCGCGCACGCGCCGAGGACGAAGCTAACCCCTACCATCGACCGTATCGGCAGATGGGCTATATCGGCCCGGGTTTGGTATTGCGGTACCGCTTGCCTGCAATGGCGGGCGACCCCTCTATGCTGCGCAGTGTGCAGTTGCCGATGCCGGAAGCGGCTGATGTTGAGCGGGTGATCAGTCAAGCGAAAGAAAATGTTGAAGGGAGGTCGTGAACGCCCCCCTTTATTGGCAATTAATTATTATTTTTTGAAATTTGATAAAAGCTAATAATGTTTTCAGAAAATGCTAAGTCGTGTTCAGAGGTCATTGCTAAACGTAATAGATCGCCTTCATCGGCGGCGTGCTTATTATCACTTAACAGTGTGATTAATGCGTTTAACTCTTCTCCAGGCGCCCCCAGAATTAACTGAGAACGTAACTCGTCACCAAAGGATAAAACCAACTTTTTAATCGCAAAATAATCGTTGCTGATGTCGCTGTAAGAGTCACTGTCCGCGGAGAGTATGGTATGAAATTGATCGGGAGAATATTCCCAAGCAGCTCCAGATAAAACATCAGTGGTGCCTAAGTCCCAAAAGATACTTAGCAATGTCACCCCGTCACATGACGTCTCTATGGGAAGCGTTTGGGACTTGTAGCCTTTCTTCCGAAATTCAACAATGTCGAAACTGTTTTTCTTTACGGAAATAGTTAATGGAGTAACACCAACGGGTCTGCCATCCAAGAGGACCTGTGCGCCAATTGGTTCTTATGAGAATACTAGCGTCTGACTTGTGCCGCTAATGATCGTTGCACAGCTAGCAATGAAGAAGAGGGATATAGCAATCAAACTGCGTTTCATAATACATCCATATAATTTATTTGTGAGCATACATGCGAGTGAAGGCGGGCGATGCTAATGCATGCGCGATACATGAGTCAATGCGGGTAACTAATTACAGACTGGCCAGCGAGGCCGGTGATAAGTTCGGTGAACAGCAGGCGAGATGATTCGTCGCTCTGGCCTTTTTGCGCTGCATCCAGGCGGCCGGCGAGTTGCAGCAGGCGAGAAAGTGAGCCGACGCTATGTTGGCCTAGGCAGCGCTTGTAAAGATTTTTACGCTTGTCCCACACCCGCGCACCGTCGAGTACACGATCGATGCCATTGCCTTGTTCAATGGCGGCAGCGCAGTTGTAGAGGCTGCGCAGCTCGCGGCTGATGGCGCCGAGCATGGGAATTTCTTCGCTGCCTTCGGCTACCAGGCCGTTGTACATGTTCAGCGCATAGGCGGCGTTACCGGCGAGGGCGGCGTCGATCAATTTGAATATATCGTAGCGGGCGCTGCTTGCCACGGCGGCGGCGACAGTCTCAACACTGACGGCCTGCTCGCCGAGTAAAATTTTTAGCTTTTGAATCTCTTGGTCTGCGGCGAGCAGATTACCCTCCACTCGGTCGGCGAGCAGCTCGGCGGCCTCGCGGTCAGCACTCATACCATTGTCTTTAAGCCGCTGCTGTATCCAGCCGCCGAGCTGGCGGCGGTCTACCGGCCAAATTTGCATGACGGCGCCCGCTTGGTCGATTGCCTTTACCCATTTGGCATTGAGGCTGCGGCTGTCGAGACGGCCACAGGTGATAAGCAGAATATTGCTGCCGTCGGCGTGTTCTAAATACTGTTGCAGGGCAGCGGAGCTTTTCTGGTCCATGCGCGCGCCGCCAAGACGCAGCTCTATCAGTTTGCGGTCGGCAAATAGTGATAGGGATTGGCCCGCTTCCAGCAAGGCATTCCAGTCAAAACCGCGCTCGGCCTCCAGAACGTCGCGCTCGGCGATGCCTTGTTGGCGGCAGTGCTGACGGATAGCGTCGGCGCATTCCTGCTGAATGAGCAACTCATCGCCGCTCAATAGATACACGGGCAGCAGCTGCTTGGTTAACTGGCTGGCAAGTTGCTCAGGGCGCAGTCGCATTGGCGGGGTCCGCTGGTAGCTGTCGCGACCAGTACTCAAGCTGCTGGGCGAGACGGATACTGAGTTGTTCACGCATTTCGGCGCGCACAATGCTGGATTCCGTTTCCTCGCCGACGGGGTTGTTGGCATCGTTTACAACGAGCCGGCGCTGTTCCAATACAACGGGGCCTTTGAGCAGCTGGCCCTGGGGGCTGAACAGGCTGAGGCGAGCGCGTTCGAACAGGGCGTATTCGGCATCGCGCGCTTCGCGGTCCAGAGCGATACTGCGCTTGTCGTAGCGCAACAATTGAACTTCGGCGATAAGCTGAGCTTGGCCGCGTTTGCGCGTGGTGCCCACCTGGTTGATTTGCAGTTGCCGGCGCAGGGCCTGCTGTAACTCCTGGCTGTCGCGACTACCACCGACATAAATCGGTTGCAGCGTGCTGGCAATGCCGGTGCTGCCGCGCAGGGCAAAGCCGCAAGCGCTTAGCAGCAACGTGGCAGCAATGAGTACGAGCGCATTAATTCGCAACGATATTCACCAGTTTTTTGGGTACGACAATTTCCTTGCGGATAGTCAGGCCGTCGATAAATTTCTGCACATTTTCCTGGGCCTTGGCCATCGCTTTAATGGTGTCGGCATCGGCGTCGGCAGGTACTTCCATTTTAGCGCGCACTTTGCCGTTTACCTGAATCACCATTTCGATACTACTGCGAACCAGGGCCGATTCGTCAACGGTTGGCCAGGAGGCGTCAATCACGGCTTCGCTGTGGCCCAGTTGCTGCCACAATTCGTGGCTGATATGCGGCACGATTGGCGACAGCAGGGCAACGGCGGCTTCCAGGGCTTCGCGTTCAACGGCGAGGCACTGATCGGTCTTACGCTCAAAGCGCGACAGTTCGTTGACCAGCTCCATGACGGCGGCAATGGCGGTATTGAACGTTTGGCGTCGGCCGAAGTCGTCGCTGACTTTGGCAATGGTTTCGTGCGTTTTGCGACGCAGGGCCTGCTGGTCTGCTGTTAGGCTGCCAGTGTCGAGCGTCGGTGCGGTGCCGGCATCCAGGTGGTTGGCAACCAGTTTCCACAGGCGACGCAGGAAGCGGTTGGCACCTTCAACTGCGCTGTCAGACCATTCCAGGCTTTGCTCTGGAGGGGCGGCAAACATGATAAACAGGCGCACGGTGTCGGCGCCGTATTTTTCGATGAGTGCCTGCGGGTCGACAGTGTTGCCCTTGGATTTGGACATTTTTGCGCCGTCTTTCAACACCATGCCTTGGCAAAGCAGTTGTGTGAACGGCTCGTCGGAGTGCACCAGCCCTTCGTCGCGCATCAGCTTGTGGAAGAAGCGTGCGTACAACAGGTGGAGAATCGCGTGCTCAATACCGCCGATGTACTGGTCGACGGGCAGCCAGTAATTGGCGCGAACGGGGTCGAGCATGCCGTCTTCGTAGTCGGGGCAAGTGAAGCGAGCGTAGTACCAGCTGGACTCCATAAAGGTGTCGAAGGTGTCGGTTTCGCGCTCGACGGCCT